>JACQWN010000241.1 GCA_016209245.1 Bacteroidia bacterium | reverse complement strand
TTCTGAACAGTTTCAGTTAATAATTACGGATATTTCAGGAAAGACTATCGGCGCTCAAAAACTTGTGTCAGGAAAAAACACGATAGATATTGAAACATTATCATCCGGATTATATACTTTTACTATAGTTAATGCTGAATTTCAAAACATTTCAAAAATATTAATCATAAATGATTAATATATGAATGCTGAGCAGATACTATTTATTTTCTTTAACCGGTTCCCAGTCGGCAAAATTTTCGTGAACAACAAAAGTTTTAGGTTCGGAAATCCAGAATTCATTTGAATTATAAGTCCACCCCAAAGTCTCGGAATTACCGCCGCTTTGTGTAGTAATATAAAAACGGTTAACTAATGCACCAAAGCTATCTGCCTGCTCTCTTGGCGATTTATAATCTCCTCCGCTTGGATCAATAGGTATCCATCCGTAATTCGGCAAGTAAATTTCCGCCCAGCGGTGAAAAACATCATCCATGCTCGCATCGTCACCGCGAATCACTACCGACCCGACATAACGCGCAGGAATACCCGCCGCCCTGCATAAAGCAATGTAAACAAAAGCATATTCCGAACAGGAACCGGTACCTCTTGCTAATACTGTTGGTGCCGTATTCCAACCGCCTACCATTTCATATTCCATTTTAGCAATTATATAATTATACAATTTCCGGGCTATCCAGTAAGGATTTTTTTCATCACCAACTGCCGATTTTACGGCATTTTGTATTATTGTATGGTCAATCATGTATTTATCGTTGTTTTCCAAATATTTATTTTTTATTTCTGCTGGAATATCTTCAATTTTTCCAGCTTTATCGGGAAAGATAAAATAACGCACATCCCATGTAGTTACCTCTGATGCTGTTTGATTTCAGATATAATTTTCTGATTATCTCTGTCGTCCGCTATGGCAAGATGCACATCAAGCGATTTTAATATTCCCGGGCCGAAGTTTGTAGTCAGATGAGTATATGTGACTTTTGCTTTGTGTTCATTTGTTTTCCTGAAATTATCTTTATCGTTGATGCTTATCTTATACAGCTTATCATCCTGATAGTCCACAGCCCATAAGAATTGACCGTCAAAGCAGAGTCCATTGGTATATTTTCCAGGTGCTTCGGTAATGATTATTACACAACCGCTTTCGATATCGAGCATATATATTTCATCCATTATCCGGTCGGAAACCCAAAGATATTTTCCGTCGAAGGCAAGTCCTTCGGAGTTTTGTGCAGGCGCCTTAAACGAACGGATTGTAGTCCCGTCGCTTGGGTCAAATTGGATAATTTCATCATCTTTTGTGTCCGTACACCAAAGATATTTTCCATCCCAGGCAAGTCCTTTGGGATTTTTCGAAGGCGCCGGGATGGTATTTAAAATCGTTCCATCAATCGGTGAAATTTTGTAAATAGTTCCTTGTTCGCGTTCAGCTTCGGGAATGCCTCCTTTAATATCAACATTCCAGAAATATTTTCCATCCCATGCCAAACCGGCAGACCAATAACCCGGAGCAGGAAGCTCCCTGATAACCTTGCCGTTGGCAGGATCTATACAATATATCTTTTTATCTTTCCTGTCGGCAAGCCAGATATACTTTCCATCATAAGTCAGACCGGCAGGATATGAACAAGGTAAATCATACGAAGTTAATACCTGTCCGGTATATGCAAATAATGCTACCGGCAAAAAATTAATTGTTAATAAAGTAAATAATATTTTTTTCATAAATTTATAGTTTTATTAAATGGTACGGATGTTTTGGCTGGGCTTGCAATGCTATGCTGTATTATTATAAATTTATGAGTTTATAGTATTTATGCTTTGAAACAATTTTATGTACTTGTTCACGGTTTGAAAAACCGATTGAAGAAAGTTTCACGTTAAAATACAGAGCGAAAACCAAATCATCAATATATTTTTTGATTTGTTTCTGCTTTTCAAAATCAATAACAGGAAAGTTTTTAATGTCGCTGATATTTCCGATTCCGTTTTCATCAGTAAGTGCTGGAAGATTTTCATTAAGCATTTGCTTAACCAATGGAGCATTCCCTGTGATTTTACATTTAACGCAATTTGTTTTATAGCAAATAATGAGAACATTTCCTTTTACTTCAACAGAATCAAATTTTTGCTGAAGGATTCCTGTAAAATCAATAAAGTCAGTAAAACAATTATTTTCCAATTCTAACATTCTAATTGTTTCTTGAATAATCTCTTTCTTTATTACCTCGTTTAAGTTATTAATGATTGGAATACGGATATATTTTTTAATTGGAAGAATTGCTAATAAATATTCCTTTTCAGAAGGAATTTTTAAATAGGATTCTAATACCAAAGAAGAAACAGGGCTATTTAATAATGATAGAAGATAATGTGCTTCTTTTTTATGGTCGGTAGTAATTATTGATGATGTTCCCATATTGAAAATAATTGGATGATCAGTAAGTTTAAAACCTGTGCTATTTTTTATTCTCCAAACTAAATTATATTTTGGCTGAAGAGTTATATGTCCTTGATTACTTCTTGTTAATTGAATTACTCTATTATCCTTAGGATAAAATAATGTTGGATAAAATTTTGAATACCCTTTGAATGTTTTAAAATCTAAAATTTCATAGCAGTTTCCATTATTTTCATCTTTAATATACTTATCGTCTAAAATAAATCCCACATCAAAGTAAAATTTTTCTCCATATCTCGGAACTGAAAGTTCAAATAATCTGTAAACATCAAAACTTTCAGAATTTCTTTCGTAATCATGTAAGAATGCAATAATTTCTTTAGATAGCGTTATATAATTCCAATTGTCACTATTTTGACGAAGATTATTTTGAAGAATTTTCTTTTTAACAACCTTTGACCACTTTTTGGGATTGGTTAAATCCTTTGTGTCAAATGGAACATTTTCCTTTTGGAAATAGTTAATAATTTCAATTTCGTGAAGTTTAGTTGGTGGTAATTTTGAAATTACAAAGATTAAACTGGATGTTGGAACTGGTTTATCTTGTTTGATTCCTCTACCAATAAACATATTTCCGCTAAAGGTTAAAATTTTTTCGATGGTTACGAAATTCGAAAGATAATATCGCAATACATCTAAATCATTTGCTGTTAGAATTGTTTGTGGAATAATGTAACAAATTTTTCCGTTATCTTTCAATAGAGCGACGCCTAAAGCAATAAAAAAAGCATATAAATTAGGTTTGGGCGGATACGATTTAAGTTTGTTGGGAATTGAATTGAGATTTACTCCATAAATATCTCCCATATTAACCTTGCTGTCCTGAATAAGTTGAATAATGAGCAATTTTTGCTTTGCACATTCATTATAACTGACATATGGTGGATTTCCAATTACAAAATCAAAACGGTAACGGGAAATTCTAGTATGATTTTCTAACGACCTTTTCATAGGTTCCAAGTCCCTGTAATCACGCATGTGGCTTTGATAACCCAAATCAAGTGTTTCTGTAAAAAGCGATAATTGCCCTTTATTCTTTTTCCATTCTGTAGTAACATCGGTTAATGTGTTGCGGATAGCGGTATCAAAAAATTCAGATATGCTATCGCGGGTTTTGAACATTTTTATTTTTTGTTCTACAGGATTATTATATTTTTCAGTAATAATGAGCGGAAGCATTCGCATAAGAATATTCATTTCGGCAAGATATAGCGGGAACTCGGCTATGTCGAGCCCGAAAATATTTTCGTTGACTAATTTTTCAACAAGCATGGAAGACTTTTCGGTGTTTTCAAAAAACGTATCAACAAGCCGGTGTGTAGCGTTGTATAAAAATGTTCCGCTACCGCACGATGGGTCAATAATGGAAATGCTGTCTTTGTCCTTTGCGTAACGCTTTTTCAGATTTTCAGAAGAATAGCCGATTTGGTCAAGCATAAACTCCACTATCAGAGGATCAGTAAAATACTGCCCTTTCTTTTCGTCAAGGTAAAGGTCTTTCAGATAATTTTCATAAACATAACCGAAGATTTCATTTTTAACATTTGCAAAATTATAACGGTTGATGAAAAGTAAAATATCAAGCCAAACAGAAACATCACCGATTTCATTCTTCGGCTTGTCAAGTATTTCTTTCAGATGATTGTTGATGATTTCCTGCTCATCGCTGAAACGCTTATAAATATTTTCCGAAATTTTGTTGCTGATACCTTGTATTCTTCGTAAAATTTCTCCGTAGGATTCGGAATGTAATGCTTTGTCAATAGATTTGATTCTGTCTTTCCAATCATTTTCAAAATCCGAAAAAGAATTATCAACAAGAGTTTTATATAGAATAAACTGTATAAGGTAAGCATAAGTAATTTCAACTGCTTTTTTGTTTCGTTCATTTTCATCTTTTAATTCCTTAAAATAACCTTTAAGCCCTAGCTTGTTTTTAAAATTTTCAATGAGCTTGGTAATGTCTTTGAAAAATTCCTCACGAACATCGTCCAAATGCGGAATGTCCTTCTCTTCAAGAGCCTGCTGCCCTTTCTTTTTGAAGAACGATAAATAATAATATTCTGGCGTGATGTATTCCTTCCAAAAAGTCAGAAAATCGGTTGGAGCTTCTAATAAATTGTCAATAAAATAGGTTTTTTCAATGTATTTATTGTTATAAAATCTCCATTCGTTTCCATCTGTGAGTATTCCGTATTTTTTTACCCAATCTGCCTGATAATTATAAATCTGTTTTACTCCTGCTTTTATGTTCCCGTGCTTTTCAACCTCAACAGGAACGATAATTTCAGTATTAATAAAAATCACTACATCTGCCCGTCTTGATTTTTTCTTCGCTTCTTCAAGAAATTCGTTTTTACGCTTGACTTCTTTTGTTGTGCCTGTCCCTTCTTTGAGATTGAAAAGCCTTGAGCATTGAAAAACTTTTTTACAAAACTTTTGCACACCCGAACCTATTTCGGCAGTGCGATAAAATTCTTTATCTGTTTTCCAGAGTTTTTTTAATGTATCAATGGTAATTTCATTCATCTTTTCAATTATTTCATGGCAAAGATAAATTAATAAATCAAAAATATTGCAGGTATTTTATGAATATCCGGTATATTTTTCTTCCAATCAGCTATCGACATAGTTTTAATATATTCATTAGCTCCGGAAATACCGGCTGCAATACAAAGCAGTGTTGAACCATTGCAGGTTTGCAGAATATCAGACAATAATTGCCTGTTTCTGTAAGGGGTTTCCATAAATATCTGCGTCTGATTTTCGTATTTTGCTTTTTTTTCCAACGATTTTAATTTTAATAACCTCAGCTCTCTTTTTACAGGCAGATAACCGTTAAATGTAAAATTCTGCCCGTTAAGACCCGATGCCATTAATGCAAGAAATATCGAGGATGGGCCCACTAAAGGAACTACTCTTATATTTTTTTCATGAGCCATACGGACTATTTCTGCACCAGGATCGGCAATACACGGGCAACCGGCTTCTGAGAGCAAACCAATATCAGCGCCATTAAGGAGTGGGTATAAAAATCCATCAATCTCATTCTTATTTGTATGTTCATTAAGAATATAAAAAGTGAGGGCAGGAAGTGAAATATTATATTTCAGATTTTTTAAATATTTCTGGGCATTTCCGGCATCTTCAACGATGAAATATTCTATTGATTTAATAATTTGTCTGAAATAATCAGGAATAATATCAGTATTTTTCCCGATAGGTGAAGGAATAAGATACAATTTGCCTTTTTTAGCAGTATTTGGTATAATTATATTAGCTGAATTCTTCATCATAAAGTATAAAATATTTCATCGGTTATTTTTCTTTTGGCTATTAATAATTTTTTTTTCATTTTTGACACTGCAATTATAATATATTTCATCTAAATTATTGCTACATTGCTATATTGCTACATTGCTATATTGCTACATTGCTATATTGCTACATTGTTATATTGTTGAATATGAAACCATTAAACCATTAAACCATTTAACCATTTAACCATTTCCTCTAAAATTGCCCATGCTGTTTAATACTACACAGCTGGCAATTAAATAGTTGTCATTATGCTTGGTTTCACAAATATCAATGCAATAACATAGCTGCCTCTAAGCAACTTCTCAATTATGATTAACA
>JACQWN010000493.1 GCA_016209245.1 Bacteroidia bacterium | reverse complement strand
GGCCTTATTCGCGGGATATATCCGGGAACAATAAATATAGTATCAGACGGAGGAAATAAATCAGTTTCTGTTTCCATGTCAGTTCCAAATCATTCCCCTATTATAACATCCACTCCAATTGATTCAACAGAAATAGATATAAAATATACTTATAATGTAATTGCAACGGATGGTGATAATGATAATTTAACGTATTCGTTTACTACAGCGCCTTCCGGTATGGGAATTAATTCAGGTACCGGAGTTATAACCTGGACCCCAATTTTAAGCGGTACTTATCCAGTTGTCATATCTGTAAATGATGGTAATGGAGGTATAGTTACACAAAATTTCTCTTTAAAAGTCAAAGGGACTTATATTATAAGTGATATATCGGAAGATACCATCTGGAGAAAATCAGGTAATCCGTATGTTTTAGCAAATAGCATTGTGGTAAATACAGGAATAACTCTTACAATAGAACAGGGAGTTAAGGTAATATTTAGAACTTTGAAAGCATTACAAATAGACGGGACCTTAATTGCAAGAGGAACAGATACGGAAAATATTATATTTACATCAAATGCATTTGGTCCTAAAGCAGGGGATTGGGGACATATATTATTTAGTGATTCAAGCATTGACGCAGCGTTTGACAGAGATGGAAATTACACAGGCGGATCAATATTGGAATATTGTGTGGTTGAATATGCGGGTGGAGCAAATGTCGACAAAAATGGGGCTGTTAGAACGTTTAACGCGTATCCACTTATCAATTATTGTACGATCAGGAATAATAAAGGTGCGGGGATAATGACATGGTGGGATTGGACTGGTGTGAATCCGCCAGTAGATTCCATTAAAATTACGAATAATACAGTAAGTAATAATACAACGGGTGGGATAAATGTTGATTGGGTGACATGTACTATTTATAATAATAATATAAATAATAATAGTGGTGGAGGAATTAATGTTAATGGTTATAGCGCTGCCATTTCTTTTAATATTATTAATAAAAACAATGGTGGAGGAATTAATGTTAGTGGTGGTTCTAGTCCATTTACTATTTCCAATAATATTATCAGTAATAATACTGCTAATAATGGTGGTGGAATTTTATTTTATTCTAATTCTAGTACTATTTCCAACAATATTATTAGCAATAACGCTGCTATTTATAACGGTGGTGGAATTTATTCTAATGGTTGGTCTATTTCCTATACTGGTAACATTATCATAAATAATACAGCTCAAAATGCTGCTGCTGTATATTATAGTAGTAATAGTTATTTGAATTTTAAATATAACACTATAACAGGGAATATATCCACCGGGACAAAACCAATTTATACAATCTATATTGATTATAATAATTCTTTGTTTAATTACAATAACATTTTTTCTAACACCGCCACTGACACCGATATCTATGAGCTTTGGAATGGCACCTATAATTTAAATGCAGAAAATAATTGGTGGGGAACAAATTCAGTAATTGAAATTCAGGCAAAAATATACGATTGGCAAGATCTTCCATCCCAGGGTAAGGTAGATTATACCCCATGGTTGGCATCAATCAACATCGATGCTCCAATTTCAGCTCCGGCAGAATTATCTGCTGTATCAGGTACTTCAGGCAAGATCCTATTGTCATGGCCGGATAATCCTGAATCAGATATTTCCGGCTATATAGTTCATTGGGGCACAGAACCGGGTTCTTATCAAAACTCCATCAATGTCGGCAGTACAACAGGTTACACAATAACAGGTCTTTCAAAAGGAACCTATTACATTGCGCTAACTGCCTATGATATATATTATAGCGGAGATAAAGACGATCCTGATACTATTGTGAATGAAAATCAAACAGGTGGAAATGAAAGCTGGTATTCAGATGAAAAAATAATCGAAATAATAGACGGTTCAAAAGGTGAATTAGCATTAACTGCTACAACTCTTTTTGGAACAACAGCTGATGAGAAGGGAACATCGGTTTCTATCCTTGGCAATACTCTTTTCTTAAGCGGTATTACTTCAGCAAATGCAAATGACGGTATTGCCGCAAGATATTTGCTGCCTTTATCAAATGGCGCTGTTCCTTTATGGAATGCTTCATGGCCTATATATAACGGCAGTGACGAATTTTATGGTGCTGCCGCATCAAATAAAGGAGTCTTTCTTGCCGGAAACAGTTATACCCGGACAAGTGATACAGCAGGCGGCAAAGAGGTCAAAGGAATTGTAGTAAGATTCCCGCTTAATGGCGCAACAGGCTTAGGATATGGCGGTTCAATATGGGATAAGCAGACTCCTTCTCTCCCCGGAGCATTTAGTTATAGTGGGACGGAAACCTTATTTGGAATTACCGGAAACCAGAATTTTATATATACTACAGGAGGAGGTCAGCAAAATTGTGCAAATGGCGGGCGAATGCATATTTCAAAACTTGATACAACAGGAGATATTCTCTGGACAAAGACAGATGGAGCTGAAATGCAGAATAATGCATTTAGCGTAGGGAACGCAATCACAACACTTTATAATAATATATATGTAGCAGGCACAAACAGAGATGATGGAACAAAGGGCAGACCGTACTTGCGTAAATACGATACATCAGGCACTCTTATATGGTCTCGCAAGACAACAAGTTTAATTGGTACTTATAATGGAATAAATGCTTTTAATGGCGCTATTTATGCAGTTGGAAGCACACTTGATAGTAATTATCAGCCTCTTGACTTCATTATCGAGAAATGGGATGAAACAGGTAATTTGCGATGGTCAAAACAATATGACCGCGACTCAGCAGAAGATGTGCTCTATAGTGTGGTTGGTTTTGGTCCATATATATACGCAGTCGGCTCAACGGGCGGCAATACGTCAGGCGGCGCTGATGCAGTTATTCTTAAAATCAATCCTGTCACAGGCGATTTAATTTCAAGTACACTTTGGGGAGGAAATCTGGATGACATTGCGCGAGGCATAGCTACAGATGGAAACGATTTATATATTACCGGCGAAACAAAAAGTTTTGGCGAAGGCGGTAATGATGTTATGCTATTAAGATATAGTGTGCAATAATTTTATTGTAGGGGCACCCCTTTAAAAACATGTTGTTTATGTGTTAGATTTTTGATATCATTAATTCTATCAAACATATTAAGGAATATTTAACTCAGAGGAATAAACTTCATTGAAAATAGTAGGAGCAATCTCCTAAAAAAATCGCAAACGGAGTTTGCTCCTACTTAAATGAGGAAATAAAAAAATGAGAATATCTAATTCTTTGAAATATAAATATATCGTAATGCTCGTTGCTATATTGTCCATGAAGCTGATTATTCTTACGCCCAATCCGTTACTGGCAGTGGAGACAAAGGTTAATACTTATACTATAGGGGATCAAATATATCCCGTAATAGTCAGGAGCTCCAGCGGTAATTTTGTAATCGTATGGGTAGGTTTAGTGCAGGATGGAGGAAGTGCTTATGAAGTTTATGCTCAGCGATATGACAAAAGCGGTAATACGCTGGGAAATGAATTCAAGGTTAATACCGAAATTTCAGCTGAGAAAAGGAAGCTTTCAGCCGCTATGGACTCAAGCGGCAATTTTTTGATTGCCTGGTTATATATGTACCCTGAAAACCCTTGGGATAAGTTTATTAAGGTTCAGCGGTATGATAAGGATTGCAGTCCGGTAGGGAATGAATTTCAGGTAATTGGTGGACAGTATATAAGCTCACCCTCGGTGGCCATGGATGCCATTGGGAATTTTGTGATAACCTGGTCAAATTCAGGAATTTTTGCTCAGCGTTATAATAGCAGTGGGAATCCAATAGGAAGTAAATTTCAGGTTAGCGACAATACCAATACCATTGGCGGTAATCCTATAGTGCTCATGGATGCCAGCGATAATTTTGTGATCGTATGGACAAATTATGGACAGGATGGTCATCCTGATGTATATGCTAAACGTTATAACAATAATGGCGTTCCATATGGAGGAGAGTTTAAGGTTAATACTTATACAACAGGTTATCAATATGTTCCTGCGGCAGCTATGAATGCCAATGGAGATTTAGTAATTGTTTGGGAAAGTTTAGACCAGGATGGCAGCAGTTATGGAATTTATGCTCAGCAATATGATAATAGCGGCAGTCCTGTTGGAAGTGAATTCAGGGTAAATACTTATACTGTGAATGCACAGGCTAATCCTTCTGTGGGAATAGATAATAGCGGAAATTTTGTAATCACATGGGATAGTGATGTTCAGGATGGTATTAATACCGGAATTTATGCACAGCGGTATAATAAGAGCGGAATTCCAATAGGGAGCGAATTTCTAGTAAATACATATGTCGTTGATTATCAAAAGTATCCTTCCGTATCTACGATTTCTAATGATAATTTTGTGGTTGCATGGCAGAGCAATTGGCAGGATGGCAGCGGTTATGGGATTTACATGGACCAATTTTCTTTTTCAACCCAGCAAATAAATAAACCCCCAATTGCAAATGCAGGGAATAATCAAACAGTAAATGTCGGGACACAAGTAACATTGAATGGATCGGGAAGCACTGATTATGACGGGGATATTATAACATATTCATGGGCACAAGTAAGTGGAGCAAATATAACATTATCAAATCTAAATTTTGCAACTCCGACATTTACCCCAAATTCCGCCGGTATATACGAATTCCAATTAATTGTAAATGATGGAAAAGCAAATAGCGCTCCTGATAATGTCATTATTACAGTAAATGGGATAACTAATCAAATTCCATTAGCAAATGCAGGAAATGATCAAACAGTAAATACGGGGACACAAGTTGCATTGAACGGTTCAGGAAGCAGTGATGCTGATAGCGATGTTATGACATATTCCTGGACACAAGTAAGCGGAACAAATGTAACCTTAACAAATCCAAATTCTGCTACTCCGACATTTATTCCTAATTTCGCCGGTACATATGAATTTCAATTGATAGTAAATGATGGAAAAGTAAATAGCAATTCAGATAATGTGATTATTACAGTCAACGAATTACCGAATAATATTCCAATAGCAAATGCAGGGAGTGATCAAACGTTAAATGTCGGGACACAAGTGACATTGAACGGTTCAGGAAGCAGTGATGCTGATAGCGATGTTCTGATATATTCCTGGGCGCAAGTAAGCGGAACAAATGTAACCTTA
>JACQWN010000492.1:4748-12855 GCA_016209245.1 Bacteroidia bacterium | reverse complement strand
TTACCGGTGAAGCAATTGGATTGGGGCTATTTGGAGCATCCAATCCTTCAGCAGGCGACCAATTATACGAGTAAGGCGGAATTCCCCCGGTTGCGGTCGGATTACCCCCAATTTGCGTGCTTTCATTATAAATAATTATTTTATCCTCTCCCGCATCGGCAATAAGAGCAGAAATAATTTTTTCATACACCCCCATATCCATTGCGGCCCCCTGTGGTCGTGCAATTCCGAGAATATCTGTGACAGGCGCACCTGCAGATGTCGCTGAATTAATACAAGGTGAAGCCGGCTGTAAACTAAAGTCACTATTTACTACATCGGTAAAAAGAGGGTCAACTGCGGAAGTATTGTCGCCCGCCTGTAAACAGCCCACGCCTTTTATCCAGTTGTTGCCCGCTTCGTTTTCTTCAGTAATATCGCAATATGTAACCAATGCTCCTGCATCGGCATGGTATAAGTCGTTTTGATAATCATTGGCGGAATTATTCCAGAAAATACAATTTTTTATTGTTACAGCGCCGGCTACCGACGACATCCATATAGCGCCGCCTTCTTCCCTTGTATCAGAAGGATCGGTCGAAGAAGATACATTATTATAAAAGGTACAGTTTATGATTGAGCCGCCGTCAGCCGTACTTGCAATAAATATTGCGCCGCCAAGACATTCATCCTTAGGATTGCCCGGCTCGTATGAATAAGCTTGCCCATGCTTAATGCTGTTGCCTGAAAAAATAGTGTTGGTTATGTTCAGAACGCCGTCGTACCAATATATAGCACCGCCCCAGGCATTGTAATCATCATCGTCGTTATATGCGGTGCAATTTATTATTCGGCAGTTCTCAATAGTAAGCGTTTTACCCGCGGTTGTAAAGCGTATAGCGCCGCCACCGACATTCTGCCCACCTCCGGCACCGACATATTTCCTGCCGTCGCGTATGGTTAAGCCTTTTAGCGTACAGCTTTCAATAATATTAAACGCTCTGATATTGTTCGTTTCGCCATCTCCGCAGTCAATAACCACGCTGTTAGCGCTTCCATCATTATATCCGGTGGCGCTCTTAATTGTTACCGTTTTATTTATTTCAATCTGGGATGTAATATTATAAATACCGTATGCAACTTGAATTATATCGCTATTTCCCGCTTGCGATACTGCATAGCCAATTGTGGCATAAGGATTTCCTGATGTACCGTTGCCTGTTGCATCGCTGCCGGTTGTCGCCACATAATAAGTGCATCCCGCACCGCCCACTGTAACTGTTACGCCTGTTGCATCGGTTTGGCTGCAACCGTTGTCCGAACATTTTACTTTTACTTTATAAGTGGTTGTGAGTGTGGCATTTATGTTAACAGTCGCATAAGCTGCCGAATAAACGCCGGGTGCTGTTATGGCATTGTCCCAGTCTGTCCCGTCATAATACGTATTTCCAGTACCGTCGCCGGTGAACCAGGCAAACTGCCACTCTTCAGGGCTGCCGCATCCACTCCCGCCCGAAGAATTGGCAGTAAGTTGCACATTATCGCCGGGGCATACTGTCGTTGCATCCTGGCCGTTGGCTTTGGCATCCAATGCAGGTGCGGTACAGGTATATTCATGATATTTTATATTATCTATGCTGTGATTATCTGACGAATACTGTGAATTAATCCATATCCCCTGGTACTGACAGGTAGCATAAGTAGCATCGGTAGCAGTTCCTTTAGAAACACCATCGAAAAACAGCTCGAACTGGTTATTGTTGCGTGTAATCTTTATAGTGTGAACGCTTGTAGCCGAATTACAATTCGTACATGTTATCAAGGACGCAGGCGAACCGTTATCGAGCCGTCTGAATTCGACTCTGTCGGGATACGAAGCATCGTCGCGTATGTAAACATAATAGCCGTCGGCAGAAGCGCTGCCCGGGTCGCTGTTATCAAGCAGAACAATAAAATACCGTACGATAGCACCGGTGGTAATTTCGAGCTTGTACTGAAATTCCCAGATATCGCATGTCTTGGTAAAAGACGTTGATATTCTTGCTGTGGTTGAGGTATTCTGAATAGCATTCGACATTCCGTAAGGGCTTACAATCTGCCACGTGCCGGCTTTTACGCTCCATGCAGGGTTAGCGGTATAATCGCCATCGCTGAAATCGTCAAGCGTGGTAAGAGTTTGTGCATTACCCCATAAAGCAGCAAAGCAACAGAATAAAGTAAACAGAATGTTTTTGTAACTTACTGATAACCTATATATATATATATATATAAGGTAGAATTGAAATTTTATGTTTTTTATAGTTCATTATTTTTTAAAGTTAATAACTATACAAATCTAAAATTACTTCAGCATTAAAACAATACCCTCAAGCTCAAAAATTCTTTACAAAACGCTTATTTCTGATAATCAGATAGAATAATGTGTTCGGATTTATAAAGCAGAACAAGTTTTCAATTTATCGAAGGTATCAAAGATGCTTTTACAAATATTAAAGAGCGCTTCTTTTCTGTACCACGCTGTTGCACGGATGTCAGATATAGGAGAAGCATATTCCATTACTTTTTCAGCAAAATGAGAAGCTTCATCAGAGCTAATGGATGAGAGTTTTCGATTTAACAGATATTCCGAAGCTGATGCCGCAAATTTTATAGTGGGAGCTGACGCACCGATTGAAATACCTGCCTTAACTATAGTCTCGCTATTATCTGAAACAATATGATATGCAAGCGATACAACAGAGCATTCCATAGAACGCCTTGTTCCTACCTTAATATAGCCGGAATACAGCTTTTCACCGGTATTCTTTTCCAGAAGAATACTTTGCAGCACTTCATTCTTTTTTAAATCAGTTTTTCTGACATCCAGAAAAAAGTTTTCTATTGGAATAATCCTTATACGACCATCTGCATTTAAAATTTCGCAACGGGCTTTCAGTGCCACAAGTGCATTTGCCATATCGCCCGAAGGCGATGCGGTGCAAATATTTCCGCCAATGGTAGCCACTTGTCTTATTTGGTATGACCCGAGGCCGAAAGCCGCCTGATGAAGAACAGGATAATGTTCCTTGATGAATTGAGCAGAAGATATTTCAAAAGCGGTACCCATGGCACCTATCCTTACCGCATTTTCAAGAATTTCAATTGATGTGAAAGCTTTGTCTCTTAAAAAGCCAAGATTTATAACAGTATGAACATCATCGGAATTCTTTTTTAATTCAAGTGTAAGGTCAGTAAAACCTGCACCGAACCTGAAATTTTCATTCTGACATTAAGAGATTGAACTAAGCAGTTTAGCCCTTGTTTCAGAATTTATAATGGTATAATTCATAATAATAATAAAATAAAATGTCCCTAATTTATTACAAATTCAACTGTGATAATATTCTATAGTATTTAGTCCTGTGAATGACATTAAACAATTATTATTTCTGCCTGAACATCTATTCGGACACCATACTTTCTGAAAAAATGCAAATTAAGTTCGTTATCAATTTCTTGAAAATGCTTGTGCTGCTTATTACAGGCAAATGCTTTCTTGTGTCTGTAAACATTTATATTGTAGCTTGAAATGAAAAACTTAATGGTTGATTCAAGCTGTTCAATAGCATCAGTTCTCCAACTCTTGTCCTGGTTTTTCAGTTCAACAAAATAAATGTGTTCATCAGAGGTAAGCATTCCGTCACATCTGCCTCTCCCTTGATGTTCATAGTCTTTTATTATACACTTGTCAATCGCCGTAAAAATCAGTTGCTTTCCACCGTCATTCTTAACGGTTGCAATCCATCTTGCTGAATTGTTTGTATTGGTATATGCTTTTTGTCCGTTCTTGTCATTGCAAAGTCCGAATAATGAATTATTGAGTGGCTGTTCCTGACAAGCTGCTATAAAAAAATTCACACTCATAATTCTTCTTCAATTTCTAAGAGTTTATCAAACATTTCATTTCCCTGACGCAATGATTGATTCAAATAATTTTTATCGGAAGGGATGCCTTCTATATTTGGTAATTTTTTTATTATGCCGTTGGTTTCATCGAATTGATAAACGATAACATCTGAAGCCGACACAATAGATTTGTTTAGAACTATTCTTTCTATTTTTTCAATCAGGTACTGCTTGCAGCTTTTCTTAACTTTCTCAGCTAAATAAGCACCTTGAATGGCAATACTTAAATAATTAATCAGATACGGACTATGAGTTGTCATTATCAATTTGTTTCCGGGATTTATGTTGTTGAACTCCAACAAGCTTTTCAGCATTTGCCATTGAGAAGTTGGAAACAAGTTTTGTTCAGGTTCTTCAATGATATTTATAAAAGCTGTTTTGTTGAACTTAGATGATAATACAGAAAGAGCCGCCCTTCTTTGTTCATCATTTAAACTAATATCAGACCAGATTGCTTCAACACCTTTTTTAAAACGTGCCAACTCATCGCTGCTCATAGGTTCTTTTGCACTTTCGCTTTGTAGCTTGACAGAATTAGAAAGATACCACGAAACAAGGTATAAAGGCACAAGCGACTGAAAACCGCTTGATGCTTCGGAAAGCTTAATTTTATATTGGTCATTATTGACCTTTCCTTTAATGTAAATAATATCGAACTGCTTATTGTATTCTACATCTACATCGTTTATTGGTAACCGAATCGGTCCTTTCATGTTATCAAGCGCTTTTGTCAGTTCTGTAACAAATTCTATCATGGATTCTGATGTTAGCTTTATTAACCTCGGATTTTTTACATCAGCAGTAAAATTTCTTTCCGCAGGCACGTACATAATCTGCGGCAATGGATAGCTCCCATTCCTGGCTTCTTCAATAGAAAGATTCCCATTCTCATAATTTATATAATATGAATCACCCTTATAATTAATTTCAACGATGTCCTGCTTTTCAGCATTTGTAAAATAGTTATCTAACCTATGGTATTTTAAATACGGGTTCTTCAATTTATTTTTCCCCTGAAAGTGTTTGATATTATAATCCCCTCTTGTCAGGGCTTTTTCAATCCACAAAAAAGTTGAAATAAGTTTTGCTACGACGCTTTTCCCGCTTCCCTGATTCCCGATAAATACTGTAACTTTTTTTACATCAAGCCAGCCATCGCCATCCTGATAGCCCTCTTTGACAGGTCCGAAATTTTTTATTCTTATTTTGCTCATAGTATCATTAATAATAATTAGTCAAAGATAATATTTATTTAACCCAATATCTCATTACCCGCTCCGGATTCATCGGTAATTCATTGATTTCTATTCCAAGTGCATTGCATATAGCATTGGCTGTAGCGGCTGCTGTCGGTATCAGAGGAGCTTCCCCCACACCCTTCGCCCCATAAGGCCCGGCTTCATCCTCTGTTTCAACAGGAAAAAAATGTATCTCGGGAATATCGCCGGCTGTAAGCAGCTTGTAATTATGAAAACTTGGATTAAGAACATATCCGTTTTCAACAACCAGCTCTTCAGATATTGCATATCCTAAACCCATAATAACCCCGCCATCAATTTGCCCTTTCAGTCCTAAAGGATTTAAAACTTTACCTACATCCTGTGCTACATATACATCAAGAATTTTTACATTTCCCGTATAAGTATCAACTTCGACTTTTACTGCCTGTGATGCAAAAGCGTAATTTCCCGAAACATTTCCCATGAAATGCTTATCCTGAAACCTGCTTTCCGGCTCATAGAAAAAAGATTCGGTACAGAGCTCGTTAGGTGCGGTAAAATGAATGTTTCTTACCACTTTTTCAAGCAAAATCGTTTTCCCCGATTTAATATCTGTAATACCATTATTTTCATAAGCAAGATTTTCAACAGCGGTTTCCAAAATATTTGCAGCATATTGTGAAATTTTCGTTTTTAGCTTTTGTACTGCACCAAGCAATGAATTGCCGGCTACAAAGCTTGTACGTGATGCATGCACTCCTACATCCCATGGTTTAACATCCGTATCGGTATTTATCACCTTAATTCTGTCCATGCTGATACCCAATTCCTGACACACAATCATTGCAAGAATAGTTTCAGAGCCTTGCCCGATTTCGTTTGAGCCGGTAATGATAACTATGTGTCCGTAATCGTCAATCTTTATTGTAGTGCCGCAACCATCCGACCTGTATATTTTTGCGCCGCCTCCCACATGAAGCATGGAAGCAAAGCCAATCCCATATTTATACCTGTTGTCGCTTTTTCCTTTAATTTTTGGGTTTGGACTTTGGGACTTGATGTTTGGAATGAGCGCCTCTGGCGCCATCACGCTATGCGTGATTTGGGGCTTTGGACTTTCTTGTTCTGTGTTATAACCGCTTTCTTTAATAACCGCTTCAAGACATTGACGATGACCGCAAGTTTTAAATTCCAATCCCTGACCGGTAACCTCGCCTTTGAAATTAGCGTTCAAAAGCCGGATTTCCACCCTGTCAATTCCAAGTTTATCAGCCATGATGTCAATATTCCTTTCCAAAGAAAAAGTCGCCTGCGGATTTCCGTAACCCCTCATTGAACCTGCATAAATATTATTAGTATAGACGGCCTGTGCATCAAAGCTGCAGGCGGGCACCTTGTATAGTGAAGAAAAAGTCTGCATCATAACAAAAGGTGTAGTTGCACCCCACGATGTGTATGCTCCGTTGTCCATTGTAATTTTTACTTCCCTGAAAGTAAAATTTCCGTTTTTATCTGCACCGGTGGTAAGGTCAATAAACATGGGCTGTCTTGTAGGAGAAGCGATGAATTCCTCTTCTCTGTCAAATAGAAGTTGAACAGGAGCGCCTGTTTTCATTGAAAGAAGACAACATATCGGTTCAAACGGATACATATCAAGCTTGCTGCCGAACCCGCCGCCAATAACGGGTTGTATAATCCTTATTCTTGAAGGTTCTATTTTTAAGGCATGCGCAAGATCACGCTGGTACAAGAAAGGCACCTGTGTTGAGCTGTAAAGAGTCAGCCGCCGGGTGACAAGCGAATAATCGGCGGTAATATTACAGGTTGCTAAACAGCAATGCGTTACTCTTGGTAATGTATATCTGCGGGTGACGACAACATCGGATTTTTTCTTTTGGGCTTCAATGTCGCCATGTTCATAATGAAATTCTTGTGCAATATTTTTATTTGATTGTTTCCCGTCACTGAACTTATTGATTTGAACCGTTTCTTCCTTTAAAGCTTCAAACGGATCAAATATTCCTTTTCTTTCTTTATATTTCACTTTAATAAGCCGTAGAGCTTGTTTTGCTGTTTCTTTGGATACTGCTGCAACAGCTGCAATTTCATCCCTGATGCAATTTACCTCGCCTTTTTTAAGAACAGGATGATCGCGTTTATGGCTGATGTTATTGACATTAATATCATCAGCGGTAATAATGCATTTTACACCTTCCAATTTCAGCGCTTCCGAAACATCTATTGATTCAATAACAGCTGACAGATATTTTGTGCGAAGAATCGCCCCATATAACATTCCGGGCAATTTTATATCATGACCATATACCGCCTGACCTGTCGCTCTTAATCCTGCATCAAGCTTTGTCATTGGCTTTCCGATGATTTTTAAATCCTTTTTCATCATAATATTCAAATATTCGTAAACAAAGATTCAATCGCCTCTATAATGCTAACATAACCGGTACATCTGCATAGATTTCCCTCGATAGATTTTTTAATCTCATCCCTTGAAGGTGTTATTTTATTATTATTACAGATGTTCTGAAACGATTTTATTGACATAACCATTCCTGATGTGCAAAAACCGCATTGCACCGCTCCGTATTTAATAAGAGCTTCCTGCACCGGATCTAATTTCGTTCCGTTCAGCATTCCTTCAATTGTAGTAAGTTTTTTCCCATGAATATTGACAGCAGGATACAAACATGAATTAACTGCAAAGCCATTTACAAGAACAGTACAGGCACCGCATTCTCCCTCATTGCAACCCGGCTTGGTTCCAGTTAGGGAAAGCTCATCCCTTATCAAATCAAGCAATAGCATGGAACAGGGTATTTTCCTTTTCAGCTTTGCTCCATTGACTGTAAATTCAATTTCTGCGGTTTTGTCTCTAACCTTTGTTGAATAATCTTTTTGCATAAATCCGGTTTTTATATTGAGTATCTCTAAAAACTCCAAAAGAC
>JACQWN010000492.1:0-4650 GCA_016209245.1 Bacteroidia bacterium | reverse complement strand
CAAATAATTTCCAAATATCAATTATCAAATCAAACTATTTTAGTTATTGGTTCTTGGGTTATTGCTATTTATTTGCTATTTGTAGCTGACGTTCCATAGCTTGGGGCTAATGTTCTATTCCTAATTGAAAACACAAAGCTTCAATTATTTCATCCTGTTTTTCTTTATCTATTATTTTGCCATATTCGGTAGATAATCTAATCTTATCAACTGTTCTAATTTGGTGACATAAAACAATTGATTCATTTGATAAACCGAATTTATTCGCTGGTAGTAAAGCTTCATTTGGATAAATAGTTCTTTCTTTTTTTCGTGTTGTTATTGGCAAAATATTAACAATATTCAATAAATCATTTATTGCATCTTCACTAATTATTAATACTGGTCTTGATTTTCCTTGTTCAGAACCAATTGTCGGATCAAGGTTTGCTCTATAAATACTCCACTTCTTCACTTTCATAGAGCTTCCTTATCAATATTTTTAAAATCCTCACTTATTTCTATAATATCTGCAAGGAAAATTGGATCTTTTAATGCTTGCTTTAATAATTTAATCTTTTTTGTATGTTCCTCTTTTTCATCCTCAATTATTACGACAACCTTTTTCCGATTTTTAAAAAATTTGGGAAGATGTATTAATAAATGATTCTTATTTTGAATTTCGTATGTTTGTTTATATGTCATTATAATATATTTTTTTCACAAATATAATAATATTTTTTCAATTCACCGTTTTTTTAGCCAATACATTAGGATTTTATCCTTAGTTTCACTACAAAAGTTTGAGCAAATATAAGAAGATTTTTTATAGAAAAATCTACATGATATTTTTTTAAGAAAATTCATTAGTGGCGGTTTCTACTTAACTTACAGTTTTCAAACCGCCCATCACATAAAACTTTGCTGAGCATTTTTCTTTTTTATTACAAGTGATTTGTTACTTAGATTATTTGTTCCTCGATAAGCCGATTAATTTCATGTTCAGTCAAACCTGCTTCTTTCAGAATTTTAATATTATGTTCGCCTAATCTGGGCGCTATTTTAATAAGATAGTCATTTTCTTTAAGAAATTCAGTATCGGAAGGTGCGGGAAACAAACTCGCCTTTTTCCCTGAAGGAAGAATTGTTTTTATCATAATTTTTTTAATATATTCAAGCTTTGCCACATCCTGAACAGAATTAACAGGCGATACTGCAAGATTATGAGTAAGGCAGGCTTCAATAAATTGCTCTGTTGTATATTGCATCAATCCCTTTCTTATGCCGGAATAAATATTTTCTTTATCTTTCTTTCTTCCCTCATTGGTTTTTCTGTCGTTTTTTTCAAGATGTTCAAAGCCTTTAATAGAGGTTAATTTCTCCCATTGCATATCGCTTCCGATTGCAAGATAAACGTAACCGTCTTTTGTAGGATAGCAGTTCGACGGAATAAAGCTTCTGTGTTCATTGCCGCTTCTTGTAAACAGTTCCGACGGGTCGACATTATATTCTAATTGCGGAAGTGCTGTTATAAGCCATGAAGTTGCACACTGCGCCATTGATATATCTATTCTTTTGCCTTTTCCTGTTTCCTTCAGCTCAAGCAAGGCGAGTATAACCTGAGTAAAGGCTTCATCACCCGCTTTAAGATCTATAACAGGCAAACCGCAAAGCATGGGATCTCTGTCCGGTTCACCTGTCAGGAACATATATCCCAGCAATGCCTGAAGCGCAGGATCATAACCGGTTCTCTCAGGGAAGTCAGGGCCTAATGCGGAAATGCCGCACCAGATAAGAGCTGGATTAGCTTTCTTTAATATTTCATAATCTATTCCTAATTGCCGGTATCTTTTTGGTAAAGTATTGCATAAAAATATATCAACCTTCAGCTCTTTAATAATCTTCAATAACAGTTCCTGACCCTCAGATTTTTTGAGGTTTAACGTAATCGCCTCTTTTCCTATATTGGGAGCGATATAATATGAATGAAGGTCGTCAACCCCGGTAGATTCTCCTATGTACCTGTTAGGATCCCCTTTGCTGTCGGATGATTCAAGCCGTATAACCCTGCATCCCAATTGTACAAATCTTTGAGTTGCATAGGGAAGAGTGAGGGCCTGTTCGAAACTTAGTATTGTAATCTTTTTATTAATCATCTTATTTGTATTTCGTAAAACTAAAAGAAAACAGGTTCATTGTATTCACCATAAACATCCTTTAACGCCTGAATTATCTCGCCGACAGTTGCATATTCCTTTACTGCTTCGATGACAGATGGCATAAGGTTTTTTCCGTCCTGCGCATCTTTACGTATTTGCGTCAGCAATTCCGTAATTTTTGTGTTATTCCGGTTTTGTTTAATACGGTGAAGCTTTGAAACCTGATTGCCGGCTGCTTCTTCATTGTATGGATGGAAGCCAACAGGTTTTGCATCTTCTTCTTTTGTAAAAATGTTTATTTCTCTTGCATAAGCCTGTTTGGAAACAGATTCCTGAATTTTTCCGGTAGCTACTGCATTCACAATTCCTCCCCATGCATCAACCTTTTTCATTTCTTCTTTAATCTCTTTCTCAAAGCTCTCTGTTAAATATTCCACATAATAAGAACCTCCGAGCGGGTCAACAGTATCGCAGATGCCCATCTCGTGAATGAGTATCTGCATGGTGCGTAAAGAAAGTTCTGCTGCTTTTTCTGTAGGAATTGTGTAGGCTTCATCGTAACTGCAAAGCGCCATTGTCTGAGTGCCTGAAAGTGCGCTGACAAGAGCGTAATAGGCGCTGCGTATGATATTATTTTCAGGTTGTTCTTTAGTCAATCCGCCGCCGCCACCACCTGCAATCATTCGTAACCAGCATGAATTATCATTTTTCGCTCCATATTCTTCCCGCATAATTTTCGCCCATAATCTACGTCCTCCTCTGAACTTTCCGATTTGTTCAAACATGTTACCGTGAATGTCGAAATTAAATGAAAGCCGGGAGGCGAATTCATCAATGTCTATCCCTCTTTGAAGTGCGCCGTCAGTATAAGCCTTAGCAATGCAGAATGCGTAAGCCATCTCCTGAAGGGGATTAGCTCCGCTTTCACGGATATGATAACCGCAAACACTTACCGGGCTGTATTTTGGTATATTTTTAGCGCAATATTCAATAGTGTCAATAACTAATTTTACCGATTTGTCAACAGGAAATATCCATGTCCCGCGGCCTATAAATTCTTTCAGTATGTCATTCTGAGCAGTGCCTCTTAATGTGTTAATATTATATCCCCATTTTTCTGCCAAAGCAATATACATGGCAATTAAAACGATGGCTGACCCGTTGATGGTGAGGGAAACGGTTATTTTATCAAGGTCAATGTTTTTAAAAGCGATTTCAAAATCTTCCAAAGTATCCGTTGTCATTCCAACGCGTCCGACTTCGCCAAACGCACGTGGGTCATCGGAATCCAAGCCGCATTGAGTAGGAAGGTCAAAAGCGACATTTAAACCGGTTTGTCCGTTTTTAAGTAAAAAATGAAACCGCTCATTGGTTTCTTCAGGAGTTGCAAAACCGGCATACTGGCGAATAGTAAAAGGACTTTTACGATACATCAGGGGATGTATTCCACGGGTGAACGGGTATTTTCCGGGCGCTTCCTGAGCGAGTTCAGAAATGTTAATGTCTTTGGATGTGTATAAAGGCGCTACCTCAATACCGGATTCCAAAAATACAGGTTTCACGGTTGGTTTGTTTGATTTTGTTGAAGTATTCATATCATTTAAAATTATTTATTGTTTTATTCTTTGTTTTCGCAGATGTTCTATTACTAATAACCAAAAAATTTTTTCTATAATTTTTACTTCCTCCTCTGTTGACCCATATAGTTTGTAAACCATTTTATGCATTTGCCTTTCAACTTTTTTTATTTCTTTGTCAAAATCTGATTCATATTTTAATATTGATTTCTATTTTCCACTCCTGATTTTAAATCCTATACTATTCTTTGGTTGATTTGGCGGTTGCATAAGTTGACGGATGGCTTCAAATAATATCTTTATTTCTTTGTCATGTTTATTTAATCTGCCTTCAAGTTTGTTTTCCAGTTTTTCAATTTTGTCTGCCAGTTCTTTGTGCGTTGAAATAATTTCTTTCAACTTTATAAAAACTTTGATAATATGAATGCTCATTTTCACAGCACGAGTGCTATTAAGCACACTTGCCAGCATGGCTACGCCATGTTCGGTAAAAGCATGAGGCAAATTGGTGCTGTGTTTGAGCGGACTGAACCGGTGCCAATTTGCCACCAGTTCATTTTTTTCTTTTTCCGTTAATTGAAACATAAATTCATTCGGGAATCTTTCGATATTGCGTTTTACCTGTCTGTTAAGGTGTTTGGTTTCCACACCATATAATTCCGCAAGATCACGGTCAATCATTACTTTTTGTCCTCTTATCAGGAAAATACGCTGTTCAATTGTTTCAACAGGAATTATTTCACTCATTTTTTGTTTTGATTTATAGTCAAATTTAAATAACCGGTACCAAATTGGTACCAGTTATACGGGACTATCAGTTAGAACACCAATAACGTCCACAATTATACCTCTATATCTCTTTATTTTTTTTTCATCCCCTTAAAAAACGATACTACTTCATCCACTTTTGTACCTGTTGCAAAAACAGCCGTAGG
>JACQWN010000491.1 GCA_016209245.1 Bacteroidia bacterium | reverse complement strand
ATACAAGCTCACTATCAACGATGAATTAAGTATTTCGAAAGTTATGAGATTTGGAGAATCATTTGAAAACGAGGTATTTAAGTTTAAACTTATACTGAATTCAAAGAAATTTAATTCTGAGAATATCAGCAACTATGATAATGGTTTTTATTTTCTTATTAACGACTTACATTCTATTATTAATGGATATAGAAGTAAACTTACAATTGAACTCATTGACAAGAAAGCCACTTTTCTTGTTCTGACTTCTTATGGCGAGGTACCAAAAAAAGAAGTCGCTTATCTGAATAAGCTGGGAGAGGTTTACTTAAGATCGGAATTGGAAGAAAAAAATATGGCATCCATTAATACTATCAAATTCATTGATGGGCAATTATTAGGAATTGTTGATTCATTAAGGAATACAGAAAATATATTACAAGATTTCAGATTGAATAACAAAGCGATAATTGACATAAGCCAGGAAGGTCAGATGCTATTCGAGAAAATGGAAGCTTTCCAGGTTGAAAAAGCGATGCTGAATATAAAAGCAAGATACTATGATTATCTTATTGAATATGCAGAGCAAAAAAGAGTTTTTTCAGATGTCATGGCTCCATCGGCAATAGGTATTGAAAATCATGTTTTAACATCACTTGTAGAACAATTACTTGAACTGAATACAGAAATAAATGTTATGTCATACAGCGTAAAAGAAAACAATCCTGCATATAATGTGATTACGGTAAAAATTAATAGCGCTTATGAAGCTTTACTCGAAAATTTGAAAAATAGTATTAAAGAGACAAAATTATCACTTGATGATGTTGATGAAAGAATTTCGATTTTAGAATCGGAAATCAATAAACTTCCTGTTACCGAAAGACAATTAATTAATTTGCAACGGAAATTCAAAATTAACGACCAGATTTATACTTACCTTCTGCAAAAGAGGGCGGAAGCCGGCATTACACAAGCTTCCAATATTGCCGATAACAAAATTATTGATCCTGCTATGCCCGAAGATGCTGTCATTATTTCACCCGAGGAGGAAAAAAATTATATGATTGCAATTTTTGCCGGTATTATTATACCGCTGCTTTTAATATTTATAAGATATTATTTCAATACGAAAATCACTGAAAAAAAAGATATTGAAAGTGTTACCAATGTTCCCGTATTAGGCATTATCGGTCATGAAAATGAACAAAATAGGCTTGTTATTGCTCATCGTCCTAAATCTATGATTTCGGAATCATTCAGGATTTTCAGATCAAATATTCAGTACATTTTAAAAGATCCAGATAAAAAAATTATTTCAATTACCTCACCCGTCAGCGGAGAAGGAAAAACATTTATTGCATCAAATCTGGCTTCAGTAATAGCTTTAGCCGGGAAAAAGACATTGCTTGTCGCCCTTGATATGCGTAGGCCTCAGATTCATTATGAACTTGAAATGGAAAACCACATCGGTATCAGTTCGTATTTAATTGCTAAGACATCTTATGAAGAAATAGTTACCAAGACACACATTGATAACTTATATCTTGTCGCTGCCGGTCCAATACCGCCAAATCCATCTGAACTTATTGAAACTGAACGAATGAAGCAGTTCATAAACAAAGCAAAGGAAAAATTTGATTATATCATTATTGATACACCTCCAATTGCCCTTGTTGCAGATGCCTTGCTTATAAGCAAATATACCGACGCAAATATATTTGTTATACGGCACAATTATACGAGAAAGTCCATGCTTGGTATTATTAATGAACTTTACGAAAAACAAAAATTGAACGGGATGGGTATTGTCCTTAACGATTTGTTCAGAAAACGCATGAACGAGTATTATGGATACGGTCATTATAATTATGGATATGCCGGATACAGGTATGGATACGGTAAAAGGAATGAATATTATTATTATGATGATGAAAAACCTGTAAACGGAATAATCGGAAAAATTATTAATTCTGTATTCTCAAAAATAAAAAGCAGATTATAACTGATGTTACGCAAACGAATTACGTCATTTACTAAATTGCTAATATGAAAAAATATTTTAACATAGCAGGTCCGTGTATCAGCAATGAACACTATATGCTCCCTTCAATTGAACGAAACTCTGAAATTGCATCATTAATTGAACAAAAGCAATATTTCGTTATTCATGCAGCCCGTCAGACAGGAAAAACTACACTTTTGCATCAGTTAGTGGATGATATTTCAGACAAAGGGAAGTATTATGTTTTGTATTGTTCTCTTGAATCAGTACAGGTTTTTTCTGACCCTAAGGATGGGATACCCGAAATATTGAATAATCTGAAATTTATAATAAAATATTCAAATTTACCTAATCGTCATGACTTTGCTAAAAATATTAATCCAAATGATATCTCCATACAGTTAAAAGTGGCTTTAACAGATTTCTGTATTGAATTAGATAAACCGTTAATAATATTTTTTGATGAGGTTGATTGCTTATCAAACGGAACATTGATAACATTCCTCAGACAACTCCGCGACGGATATGTAAGCCGGAACAAGATACCGTTTTTACACTCGGTCGCCCTTGTAGGTATGCGAAATATTCGCGATTATAAGTCAAAAATCCGTGAAGGCAGAGAAACACTTGGTTCAGCCAGTCCGTTTAATATCATTACAGAAGAATTAAAACTTAATAATTTTACAATAAAAGAAGTAGAAGCTCTTTACGAGCAACACACTAACGAGACAGGACAACTTTTTGAAAAACAAGCTATTGAAAAAGCTTATGACTATACACAAGGGCAACCATGGCTTGTAAATGCCATTGCCAGAGAAGTTATAGTTAAAATACTTAAAAACGATTATTCAAAAAATATTACACCTGAACTAATAGAACAAGCTGTTCAAAATATCATTTTACGACGGGATACTCATATAGATAGCCTTTTGGAACGACTTAAAGATGATAGAGTTCGTAAAGTTATTGAACCAATTATTACAGGCGAAAAAAATAAAATTAATATTGCAGACGATGATACTCAATATTGTTTAGACCTCGGACTTATTAAAGACTATAATAAAATATTACAACCAGCCAATAAAATTTATGCCGAAGTCATTATAAGAGCTTTAAGTTATAATACTCAATATCATCTTAATTCGCAAATAGAAAATATCTGGCTCGATGACAAGGGCAATATTGATATGAACGGGCTTTTAAAAAATTTCCAGCAGTTCTGGCGTGAAAACAGCGATATCTGGATTGAAAAATACGAATATAAGGAAGCAGCGCCTCACCTTATATTACAAGCTTTTCTGCAACGGCTCATTAACCAAGGCGGTGACATTTTAAGGGAATATGCTGGCGGCAGAGAACGAATGGATTTATGCGTCAGATACGGAAAAAATAAATATCCGGTTGAAATAAAATTATATTATAATACTAAAACGATTCCGGCTGGAATAACTCAATTAGGCGATTATATGGACACGTTGGGAGAAAAAAACGGATGGCTTATAATTTTTGACAGAGACAAAAAAACAAAGAAAACCTGGAAGGAAAAAATTTTTGAACCTATATTAAAGTCACCAAAACTAAATGTGTATATAAAAATTCTACAAAAAAAACTAGAAACAGAGGCAGAAAAGCGTAAACGATCTTATGAAGAAGTTACAGAAGAACAAAAAGCAGAATTTATTAACGGCGAAATTATTATACATTCTCCTGTAAGAATAGAGCATACTAATATAGGGAGCTGAATACTTCAATTGTTAAATGTCTATGTAAAGATGAATAATCTCGGTTTTGTTGGCTATGAGAAAACTCTTATCTCCTTAACACGCAATGATTACGAACCTGATATATGTTTTTTTAAAAAAGAAAAATCTAAAGAATTTAAAACAGACCAATCAATTTTTCCTGCACCTGATTTTATTATTGAAATACTGTCAAAGCATACAGAAAAGAGAGATAGAGGAATAAAATTTATTGATTATGCCAATCATAATATAGGTGAATACTGGATAATTGACCCTAAAAAAGAGACAGTTGAGCAATATATACTATCAAACAGTAAATATAAGCTAATTAAAAAAACAGACTCAGGTTCTATCAAGAGCCATGAAGTTAAGGGTCTTGAAATACCTGTAAGAGCGATCTTTGATGATAAAGAAAACATTAAAGTGCTTTTTTCTTTTAAATCTGATAAGACCGACAAAGTCAAACCAGCAACAAGTAACCAGTAATACCAAACGCCGACCTAAAAACCGGCTGGCTCGTAGTTTTTGACAGAGACGAAAGAACAGAAAAAACCTGGAAAGAAAAAATTTACTGGAAAACAGAAAAAAAAGATAATAAAATTATACATGTTGTCGGATGCTGATAGAAACACAGTAGTATAAAAATATAACCATGACAGAAAAGGAATTTAAAATATTTCTTAAAAAAGGTGAATCAGAAAACATGGAATTTAAGGAGAATTTTTCCGATTCTGCGATAGAGACGCTGGTTGCATTTGCTAATGCCAAAGGAGGAAGAATAATTATCAGCGTATCTGATAAATCCCATTTAACAGGCATAACCATTGGAAAAGAAACTCTTCAGCAGTGGATTAATGAAATTAAAAATAAGACATATCCCTCTGTTTTTCCTGATGCAGAATTAGATTTATGCAAGAACAGGATATTAAAAATATCATACAACAAGGCGAAAGCGAAACTATCGAATTTAAAAATTCTTTTAACAATGTCACTGAAAATGTCACTGAAAATGTCACTGAAAATGTCACTGAAAATAGAGCAG
Organism: Bacteroidia bacterium; assembly: GCA_016209245.1. GTDB lineage: Bacteria > Bacteroidota > Bacteroidia > Bacteroidales > BM523 > JACQWN01. The sequence continues at coordinate 3,147 of JACQWN010000491.1, read as the reverse complement.
TAAAATTATTGCTTGAAATTAAAAATGATACCAGAATATCTATAGATTTACTCGCTAAAAGATTAAATGTAACAAGAAGAACAATAATTTGTGATTTTGAAGAATTGAAAGAAAGAGGCATTATCAAACGCATCGGTCCAGCAAAAGGCGGCCACTGGGAGGTTATTAATGATACAAAAAACAAAATCATTCCCACTAATGTTACCCCAGGAAGTAAAACAAATTATTATAAAATTTGCGGATGGTAACCCAAGGGAAGCATTACTTCTTTGCCAAAATGCTATGCTATCAAAACAAATTCATAATGACTATCAAAACGAAGATTTTATATTAAGGTTAGATGAGATAAAACAAGAGATGGGAAAATTTTTATGGGCAAGGGTAAATAGATTTAATTTTTCACAAAGAGAGAAAGAATTCCTTGAAGCTATTTATCAAAAAGATAAAATTCTTAAAAGTGATTTTACTAATTCAAAAATACTTAAAATACCAATTTCTACAAAATATAAGATAATAGAAAAATTTTTAACAAATAAAGTAATAGAAGAATTAGAACCAGATACCTATAAACTAAACAGGAAAGTACAATTATTTTATGAATTTATTGGGTTTCGGTAAAATCGGTAAAATCGGTATTTTTAGTGAAATCAATGGAATCAATGAAATCAATGGAATCCGGTGTTTTCGGCAAAATCCATAATTTCAATACAAAGAAACAAGAAACAACAAATCCTTGTGAATATCAACATCCAAAAAATTATTGAACAAGGCGAAGGTATTTCGGTCGAATTTAAAAAAGCAAAAGAAGACTTACCTTCAAACTTGTTTGAAACTATATGTGCATTTCTAAACAGGAATGGAGGCAACATATTACTCGGCATTAAAGACGATAAAACCATTGAAGGTGTGAATTCCGAAAAAGCCGAAACTCTTTGTAAAAACATCGTCAACATGAGTAACAATCCTCAAAAGCTTTTCCCCACATTCCTTCTAAATGCTGATATTATAAAGTATAAGCATAAAACGCTCATTCACATTTTTGTTCCCATCTCTTCACAGGTACACAAATGCAACAACAAAATATTTGATAGAAGCGCTGACGGAGACTTTGAATTAAAAACCGATGAGCAGATAAAGCAACTTTACAATCGCAAATCTATTCTTTATACGGAAAATAAAATTTATCCGTATCTGAAAGAACACCATTTTGTTGATGGTATTGTAGAACGAACCAGAAAGATAATCAAAATTAACCGTCCGGAACACCCATGGAACGATATCAGTAATAAAGATTTTTATATAACAGCAGGATTATACCGTACAGATTTGGTTTCCGGTCTGGAAGGATTTACGATGACAGCACTTTTACTTTTTGCCAGAGATGAAGTTATTCAAAGTGCCATTCCACATTATAAAATCGATGCCCTTTTGCGTAAAGTGAACACTGACAGATACGACGACAGGGAAAATATCAGATGTAATTTGATTGAGGCTTATGACAGATTGATGAGCTTTGTAGCAAAGCATTTGCCGGACAATTTTTATCTTGAAGGCGATCAACGCATCTCTTTACGAGAAAAAATATTCCGTGAAATTGTAGCAAATATGCTTATACACCGTGAATACGGCAATGCTTACCCTTCTTCCTTTGTTATCTATAAGGATAGGGTAGAAAGCCAAAATGCAAATAAACCTTTTTTTATAGGGCAGCTTTTCCCGGGAAAATTCGTTCCATTCCCCAAAAATCCAAATATTGCACAAATATTCACTCAAATGGGCCGGTCCGAAGAACTGGGTACAGGGGTCAAAAATGTTTTCAAATACGCTAAAGCATATTCAGGATGTGATGAGGTTCTTTTTAAAGAAGATGACGTGTTTATTACAAAAGTACCGTTACAAAACCTAAATGTCACAAAAGATGTCACAAAAGATGTCACAAAAGATGTCACTGAAAATGTCACTGAAAATATCACTGAAGATGTCACTGAAGATGTCACTGAAGATGTCACTGAAGATGTCACTGAAGATGTCACTGAAAACAGGATAGATTTACTAATAAAATCAATACAGAAAAATAATGATGTTTCAATTGACCGGCTTGCTAAAATTCTTTCTGTTACTAGGAGAACGGGTATAAGAGATATTGAAAAACTTAAAAAAGAAGGAAAAATTAAGCGCATTGGTCCTGATAAAGGCGGACATTGGAAAATAATTGACATGGAATTCCACAAATATTAAAAATTTGTTCTCATGAAAAAATATTTTAACATAGCAGGTCCGTGTATCAGCAATGAACACTATATGCTCCCTTCAATTGAACGGAACTGTGAGATTGCATCATTAATTGAACAAAAGCAGTATTTCGTTATTCATGCTGCCCGTCAAACCGGGAAAACTACGCTATTGCATCAGTTAGTGGATGATATTTCAGAAAAAGGGAAGTATTATGCTTTGTATTGTTCTCTTGAATCTGTACAACCTTTTTCTGACCATAAAGACGGTATCCCTGGTATATTAAGTATCATTAGGAAAATCATTAGATATTCCAACCTGCCTGGTAAATCGGCATTTGCAAAAAATGCAGAGAATGAAAGTGTAAGCACAATGCTCAATATTGCTTTGACTGATTTTTGCATTGAATTAGATAAACCGTTAATAATATTTTTTGATGAGGTTGATTGCTTATCAAACGGAACACTAATAACATTCCTCAGGCAACTCCGCGACGGATATGTAAGCCGTAACAGAATACCGTTTTTACACTCGGTTGCTCTTGTAGGTATGCGGAATATCCGCGATTATAAGTCGAAAATTCGTGAAGGCAGAGAAACACTTGGCTCTGCAAGTCCGTTTAATATCATTACAAAAACATTAAGACTTAATAATTTTACTTTAAACGAAGTAGAAAATCTTTACGAGCAACACACAAACGAAACAGGACAAATTTTTGAAAAAGAAACTGTAGAAAAGGTATATTATTATACTCAGGGGCAACCCTGGCTTGTAAATGCCATTGCCAGAGAAATTATTGTTGAAATACTTAAAAACGATTATTCAAAAAACATTACACATGAATTTGTAGAACAGGCAGCAGAAAATATTATGATTAGACGGGATACCCATATAGACAGTCTTTTGGAGCGTTTA
>JACQWN010000490.1 GCA_016209245.1 Bacteroidia bacterium | reverse complement strand
TTTACTTTACTCATTATTTATAGTTTTTATTTATTTGATTTATGGTTACAAATGTACAAAATATTTTCATTTTAGAAGTTATCAAAAATACTCTTTTCTTTTCTATCTATCAAAATTATTTTATTCAATTCATTTATTCCTCTTTTGGCGGGGTTTTAACAATATCCCACTTAATTTCATTTTCCCAATTCGATTTTATTTCGATATTGCCGCTATAATATTTCACCTTTTCAGGTTGACGGTGTTCTGAATATTTTCCTGTATCCCATCTATTATTGCCATTATCGTCGAAATAAACTTTCAATTTATATTTTGCAGGTTTTAGATAATCGAATACAATTTGTTTTTCGCCGCTGACAGCTTTCTCGGACAACACATTTTCCTTTTCATCGAGCAGTTGAAATACGAGCCTGCTATTGCTATTTTCTATATTCAGCAATATTTTTCCATAATAATCCTGTTGCTGCACTGTAAATTCCTGTTTCAAGGTATCGTTTGAAAAATTATATAAATCTTTGAAAGCGCCCGGTAAAATAAGGAGCTCATACTTACCTCCCCCATTCCACCTGTTTGTAATATGATATTTTCTGATATTTATACTATCTGTAATATATTGATATTTCAAACCGGTTTTAACGGAATCCTTTATTTCAAATAGCAGAATTTTTGATGTATCGGGCTGTAATACAGGGTGTGAACATGTAATTATTACATCTTTATAAAAATCATGCGGCGATTTAATATTTGTCGTAACAAGTAGAGTATCTTGCTTCTCTCTTTTTTTCTCCTTTTTTCCGGATATCGGTTTTGCAGTAATTTTCAAATTCACAGTATCGGTATTAAGCGATAAATTTCCAGTCGAATCGGTTCTATAATATGTCTGCTGAATGGAAATAGTATCCCTGTTATAAATTAATGAATCTGAAATCCAGTACACAAGTGTGTCATGCTTTGACGATTCCTCGGTAATATACCACGAAGCATCAGCTTTATATCCAATAGGAACAAGTGCGGGTTTTTGTTCAACCGGACGGCTGAAAACCATTGCCAGCTTCCATTTTTCCTGCCTCTCGGTTTTTATTAAAAATTGTTTCACGATTTCCCCTTTAAACATATATAAATTTATACCTGTGGGAAAAAATGCGGTATCTTTTCTTATGACAACAGAATCGTTTGTAATAGTATCTGTATGTTCGGAAATTAAAATACCGGGCATTAAAAGTGTATCGAGAAAAGCGACAGATTCACCGGGATGATTATAAAGCAGATTGTTGTCATTATCAACGAGAGCGAAAATCTTATACTTTTCTTGTTTCAGGCAGGAAATCTTAAAATTGCCGTTTTCACCGATACGTGCTAAATAATCGGGCAAGCTTGTCAAAGGAAGAGAATCTATATCAGAAAAGTAAACCATTACAAAACCCTCTTTAACCGGTTGCATCGTAAATGCATCAAAAACGGTTCCGCTGATTTCAAGCGAATCAACTGTTCCGCCTGTCGAAAATATATATTTAAAATTTTTCAGAATATTTCCTTCATTAATATCGGCAATAGCTTCGCCAAAGTCGAGCGTATATGTCATATCCCTTTTCAGCTCATTTATACCGGCTTTCAGCTCAGCAATAATGCTTTTGCCCGAAATTTTAACTTCAGGTTTCTCTTTTAGCGGAGGTGACACTATTAATGATTGGTTAATATTTTTTAATTGGATATATTCGTTAAAAGAAATGATAATTTTATTACCGGTAAAATAAACTGTTCTGTTTGCGGGGTCGCATTTTTTTACATCCGGAGGGGAAATATCTTTAGGACCCCCGGTTGGTGCAATTATATTTGCGCATCCGATAACGGTAAAAGCGGTGAATAATAGTATTATATATTGAATAATTTTGAGCATTAGATTTTTAAAATATAATTTTCCGCTCAAATATATCAAATAAAGTATTCTATTCAAAAAATTGCATAAGTATTCTAAAAAATTATTTTTGCAGAATAATATCAAGAGAGTATCAAATGATAATCTTTGGTGCCCGTTTACAGACGAGTGCCTTAATGGGCAATAAAACCAACCCAAAGAATGTTTATATAGATTATATCATAAATAATGCAGGATAGTACTTTTTTAACAATATTATTTGTCTGTTTTATTTTATGCGTTCATGCACAGAGCTATGATTCAATACCCCCCGATTCAATTTACACAAGCGATGATTCTTTATCAGCTTTAAATGATTCTTTAAAAAAAGATACTTTAAAAGGTTTCAAAATTTCAAAAAATGCTATTGAAGTTCAAATTCCTTATAAGGCAAAGGATTCAATACGGTTTTTAGTAAAAGAACAAAAAGTGTTTCTCTATGGAGATGCTGTTGTGAAATATGGTACAATAGAACTATCGGCGGCATATATAGAGATAGATTTAAGTAAAAACCTTGTATTTGCAACCGGCGTTAAGGATAGTACCGGCAAGGAAACAGGGAAACCGGTATTTAAAGACGGAACCGATGAATTTCAAGCCAGGACTATGCAATATAATTTCCGGACAGAAAAAGGACTAATAAAAGGGGTTATTTCTGAACAGGCAGGAGGATATCTGCATGGAGAAGTGACCAAAAAACAGGAGAATGATGAAATACATATTAAAAGTGGAAAATATACAACATGTAATCTTGAGCATCCGCATTTTTATATTAATCTGACTAAAGCGAAAGTCATCCCAAACGATAAAATTATTACCGGTCCTGCCAATCTTGTTGTAGAGGATTTACCCACGCCGCTTTTTATTCCGTTCGGTTACTTTCCGAACCAGGAAAAACATAAATCGGGTATTATTATTCCGGAATACGGAGAAGAATCGAACAGGGGATTTTATTTAAGAAACGGTGGTTATTATTTACCTCTTGGCGACTTTGCCGATGTTACTTTTTTAGGAGATGTTTACTCCAGAAGATCTTGGGCTGCATCACTTAAGTCAAATTATAAATTACGATATAAATTTAATGGAAACGTTGACTTTCGATATAATGTAAATTATCTTGAAGATACTGTTAACAATAACGGTTATGCAATACAATGGAGGCATTCCCAGGATCCAAAAGCGATGCCGAACAGTAATTTCACGGCAAGCGTGGATTTCCGTTCCAGCTCATATAACCGGAATAACGCTTACAGCATCGAGAGAAGAATGGAAAATATTACACAGTCAAGTATCTCATACCGTAAAACTTTTGCAAATACACCCTTTAATCTTTCAACAAATCTCAATCATTCGCAAAATTTCACCGACAGCACAATAAACCTGCGGTTACCTGTGATAAATTTATCGGTAAATAAAATTTATCCGCTAAAGCTAAAAGGCAGCAGCGGGAAAAAATGGTATGAAAAAATCGGCGTTTCTTATAACGGCGCCTTTAGCAATAATATAACAACCAAAGAGGCCGAGCTTTACAGCGGAAATGCAATGGATAAATTCAAAAACGGGATTAATCACAATGCCGATATAAATACTTCCTTTAATCTTTTAAAATATATAATGGTATCACCATATTTGAATTTTAATGACCGTATGTATTTCAAGCGTATTGTTAAGCCGGGGCTGGTTATAAGCAACGGCGACACACTTTCGACAGCAGCCGATATTGATACAATCTCAAAGTTTTGCAATTCATGGGATTACGATGTAGGAACAACGATGAACACTAAAATTTACGGACTTTACCAGTTCAGGCAGGATGATCCGGTTAAAGGAATGATGCATGTTATTACTCCTAATATTTCATTAAGCTACCGCCCCGATTTCGGTAAAATAAAATTCGGAAACTACGACTCGGCTGTTGTAGCTTATGATTCAATATATAGTAATAATCAGTTTATCGGTTTTGATACTGTTCGTCAACTGTATGACCCGTATCAGGGGTTTATTTACCAAAATGCGCCAACCGGTAAATCGGGCATGATAAGCTTTGGACTGAATAATACCCTCGAAATGAAAGTCAGAAGTTCGAAAGATACTGCAAGTGAATATAAAAAAATAAGAATTCTCGATGCGCTTTCATTTAAGACAGGTTATAATCTTGCTGCCGATTCATTGAACTGGTCTCCTTTAAGTACTTCAGCAAGGACAAAATTGTTTGGAAAAGTAAATGTAATTGCATCAGCAAGCTTAAATCCTTATGCTATTGATACTTTGGGTAGAATAATTAACACATTTGAATGGGAGAAGGAAAAAAATCCTGCCAGTTTTATAAATCCCGGCGGCAAATTCAAGTATGGTCGCTTGACATCGGCGACGGTTTCATTTGATATGTCGTTCAAATCAAAACAGGGTGACAAGAAAAAGGAGCAAAAAACCGACCTGTTGCCTGCAAATTATCTCGATTATTATGTTGATTTTGAAATACCATGGAACATGAGCATCAGCTACAGCTTAAGTTACAGCAAATCTTTCATTCTCGCCGAGCAAAAATACCAAGATAACACAACTCAAACCATACGTTTCAACGGAGATTTGAACCTGACTAATAAGTGGAAAATCGGCTTTTCTTCAGGTTATGATTTTCAGAATAAAAAAATTACTACTACGACGATTGATATCTATCGGGATTTGCACTGCTGGGAAATGTCGTTCAACTGGATTCCTTTTGGAAACTATCTCAGCTATAATTTCACTATTAAAGCAAAATCGTCAATATTGCAGGATTTGAAGCTTAATAAAAAGAGAAGCTGGTATGATAATTTTTAGCAACAGTTAATCCAGTTTGCAATTATTTTATTTCCAACCGGGGTCATTACCGATTCCGGATGAAACTGCAACCCTTTAATATTAAATTGCCTGTGACCGATTGCCATTATTAAGCCTTCCGTATCAATGGCTGTAATTTTCAAACAATCAGGGAAGCAAAGAGAATCAACAACCCATGAATGATATCTTCCGGATAAAAATTTGACAGGAATATCCCTGAACAATGGTTCAGTTACATCATTAATAATCGTGTATTTTTCTATGCCGTGATTTACCTCGTCCATATTCTTTAGCCCTCCGCCGTAATAAGATGCAATCGCCTGATGACCTAAGCAAATGCCAAGTATGGGCTTTATATTCGCATACATTTGGATAATCCTGCCCATCACCGGATATTCTGAAGGTAATCCGGGACCCGGTGAGAAAAGTATTTTATCATAAAATGAGATTTTTTCTATATCAACTTTATCGTTTCTAATAACTGTGGTTTCATCTGCATATTGTTCAATAATATGAAACAGATTATAAGTAAAGGAATCGAAATTATCTATAATAAGTATTTTCATCCGATTATTTTAATAAAGTACTGAACTTTCAAAATGCACTACTCCGCCAATGAAAGCAACCCCATGTTATGCACTGGGGGTTAATCAGTTATCATTTCTTTATTAGTTTTTTCACAACGATTCCATCATTCGTTTTAATCTTCATTGTATAAACCCCGCCAGATAATTTTGATATATCTATTCTTGTCTTTTCGTTTGATACATCTATCTTTTTGATAACCTGTCCCTGTAAATTCATGATCTCAATTTTTCCGGCTTGTGACCCTTCTATTACGATTTTGTCATTTGTAGGATTTGGATAAATATTTACGGTTTTTTCAGGAATATCATTAATTCCAAGTGGACAGTCAACATTAAATGTCATTGTGGTAGAATTTTTATTTACAATCATGTTGAATGTCAGTTGTTCGTTTGCGGAACAGTCAAATGGTATTCTCATAAATTCCGTATTGTCTGTTGGTGAGTATGCTGTACATAATCTGACATTATAAGTTGAACCGTTGATATTGAAAGCGCTCAACATATTTTGGTCTAATACCGTTGGAGTGTTCATTGTTACTGCTGTTCCGTTTGTTGAGTAAATATTTAATCCGAACAAATCACCAGTTGAAGTAAACACAAGTTCGTCATTGTCTTGTGTAATTGTTATGTCTGCAATCGGGTCTTCAAGCGCTTTTGAACCTTCTACAGGAAATGTTGAAATTAACCCTGCGGAATGTTGTAATATCAACGATGCGTCATTTGCTGTAATAGTATCAGTTCCGTCAACATCGCCGACAATAACACGCCAATTTTCCCAAGGTGTTGGGTCAGATAATGGCAATGGGTCAAGTCCTACTGAATATTGTAATGCTAATGCAGCATCATAAGCCTGAACGTAGCTGTTTGTATCAATGTCACCGTAATCGCCAATAATTGTCACAATTCCGTTTTGAGTGTCAGTAATTGTATCGGTATTGTATAGAAAATCCGAAATTGTCAATTCTGATGTCCCGATTTGCAAAGGATTAAACTGAAGGTTTAAAATAGAGCCTTCTCCTGAAAGCGGTGTTGTTGTCATGTAGCTTATTATAAGTTGTCCGGGCGTTGAACTGTTTACTACAACTATTCCGCCGTCGGCGATTGTTCTGGTCAAACTGCTGTTACTATATTGTAATTTTGTGTTATCATAAGCGAGGTTAAACTGATAGGAAATAATGTTGTCTGCTGTGTCAAGAGATGATGTGATTACAGGGATTTCGATAGGTTGGGTATTGTTTGCAATAGTGTCGGGTACGGTTATTACTGCAAATAATAATCCGGTTTGTGTTATAATAAAAGAGCACGTTGAATATGACGATTTCATAAAACCATTATCTACCGTTCTTACTTTAGCATAATAAGTACCAGCAGGCAAATTGTTCAAAGTTTTTGAAAAAGTATGCCAGCAATTTCCAAAGTTACCTTGATTGCCATATTGGGAACCAAGTTTAGAACCAAATATATCCGTTCCCCCATCTGTAGTACCAACAATTAGGTCATAAGTTAAAGAATTAGGACTGTCTTGAGCATCTATACTATTACTCCAAGACAAAGTAACTGAATTACCACTGACTATCGCTTCAAAAGATGACGACGAAGATGGTGGAGTGTTTGGAGATGTTTCTGATTGATTGCTTTTATAAACTTGAACATAACCCCAACTTGTACGAATTATATCTAGATCACCATCATTATCTATATCTCTAAATAATCCATTCAAACCAAGGTTAGCGGCAAATTGAGTATAAAAAGAGAAATATCCTGTACCATCGCCAAGATAGATTTTATCCCCAGTAGAATTATAATTATTTGTCATGATATCAAGATGACCATCATTATTGAAATCTCCTACTGCAATATTTTCAGTATCGTCTGATGTGCCAAAAATCTGAGAAGTTGCTGAAAAAAGACCAGAACCATTATTAAGAAATACCTGTTCACCA
>JACQWN010000240.1 GCA_016209245.1 Bacteroidia bacterium | reverse complement strand
AAAAACCCGAAATAAAATGAATACCAAAACAGATTTCCTGCAATTTGAACAAGATAAAATATTTGCCGAGATAATTCGTAGAATTTGCAAAGATGTATTAACAGATGATGATGTTAAATACATAGAAAATTATGATAAATTTTGGGACGGAGTAAGACGATACGAACAAGGAATTAGAAATGAAGCTAGAAATGAAGCTAGAAATGAAAAAGGAATTGAAATTGCAAAAGGAATGAAAATTGAGAAAATTCCTTATGACATAATTTCTAAAATTACAGGCTTATCAAAACAAGAAATTGATAAGCTTTAAAATTTAGAAAGGAGGACAAAAAATAAAGCAGGGCTTGTAACCCAGGTGACAAATAGAATGAATGTTCTTTAAAATAAGATAAAAAGCGTTAGCTTTTATTCGGCCGTTGAAATCTGGAAAATTTTAGGTATGCATGAATAAATGTGAAACGCTCACGCATAGCGTGGGCTTTCCGTTTTGCATACCGGGTTTTCCAGAACCTCAACGGCAAATATGGTTACAGTCCACGTTTTTTATTTAAACAAATTAATAACCGCCGAAGAGGACTGCAAGGCAAAAAAATTCTTATTGTTTAACTAAAATTTAAAATATTATGAAAAAGATTTTTTTGAGTTTTGTTTTGCTCTCCCTAATTGGATTGAGCGGATTTGCACAAATCCCTACAAACGGACTTGTGGGTTATTGGCCTTTTAACGGTAATGCCAATGACGAAAGTGGAAATAGCAATAATGGCACTGTAAATGGTGCAACACTTACAGCTGACATGTTCGGAAATGCGAATACTGCGTATAGTTTTGACGGGACGAATGATTACATCAAAGTTTCTAACAGTTCTTCTTTGAATATTCAAAATAGTATTTCATTAGTTGCTTGGATAAAAACTGACGACCCGCATACATCCACTGAAAATAATGCGGCTCATATAGTAGGTAAACACTTTACAAATTATTCAAGACAATACTCATTAGCAGCAGAAGAAAATGTTACTGGTACAACATGTAGCATAGGAAATAACTATTGCTTTGAAATTTTTAATACAAGCAATGTTGCGTATTGCAATTCAGATGGCGTTGAATATTTTTACGATAATTTGTGGCACTTATTAGTGGGTACTTATGATAACGCCACTGGAAAACAGAAATTTTATATTGACGGTGTATTGAGAGACTCTTCAACAGTTGGCAATATTAATTTACAACAATCAACAGTACCTCTTGGTATTGGATGCTATTGGGATAATTCTTCCGGTACTATTCAACGCGGTTTTTTTCATGGTGTAATTGACGAAGTATGTATTTATAATAGAGCATTAACAGATAATGAAATATCAACAATTTATGGTAATTGTTCAAATATGCCAATAGTAAGTATTAGCGGATTAAATGCAAGTTATAATTCTAATGATCCTATAGTATCTATGATTGGTACACCGACAGGTGGAACATTTTATGGCGTTGGCGTAATTGGTAATTCATTTAATCCTTCAATTGCAGGAATTGGTGATCATACAATAGTATATGTTTATAGCAATGGAAGTTGTAGTAAAGCAACCTGTGAAAACGTAAGTATTGCAACAAAGATAGGAGTAATTCAAAGTCAAAACATGAATATTGACATAATTCCAAATCCGAATAATGGAAAATTTAATATTTCGTTTACCGTTGATAAGCCTGAAAATTTTACAATACAAGTATTTGATGCATTAAGTAAACAAGTGTATTCCGAAAAGAAAAATAAATATCAGGGAATATACAATAATACAGTTGACTTGAGTAACCTGTCAAATGGAATTTACACGGTAAACGTAAAAGTCGGGGAAAAGACAACAACGGAAAAAATATCAATAACAAAATAATTTTTCTAAACACCCTGACTGAAAAAACTAAATAAAAACAAATAAAAGGGAGGAATAAAACATCTCAAACCATTGAAAAGACTGATAAACCGCCCAGTTGCTAACAGCGGGTTGCTTCCGTGCCTTACTTATTCGGTAATGTGAAAATTATGGACTATATTTGACCTTTATTACTGAATGAAAAATATGTACATATAAGTCGGCACGTAAGCAACCCGCAAACGTTAGCATAATTACTAAAAAGGAATGATTAAGTTGTTAAGAACACTGCCTGTTTGCGCTCGACTTGGTCGAGTGCGCCGAGGATCCCGTCTGAAGACGAACACCAACAAGGATCGGTTTTAATTCCTTACTAAGATACATCCCCGTAAAACTTTGCGGATACGCACAAATCTCTTCGGGAGTTCCTGCACAAATAACATAACCGCCCTCTTTGCCGCCTTCAGGCCCAAGGTCAATAATCCAATCGGCCATTTTAATGACCTCCATGTTATGCTCAATAATAATTACGGTATTTCCGCGGTCAACCAGCTTGTTAAGAACATCAAGCAATACGCGTACATCCTCGAAGTGCAAGCCGGTTGTCGGCTCGTCAAGAATATATAAAGTCTTTCCCGTATCACGCTTTGACAATTCCGCCGATAATTTAACACGCTGCGCCTCTCCGCCTGATAACGTGGTTGAAGGCTGACCAAGTGTAACATATCCCATTCCTACATCCTGTAATGTGTTTAGCTTACAATAAATTGATTTCCCCTTATATCGTATTTCCAAAGTTTCACGGTTATAACGCCTTCCGTTGCATTCGTTGCATTTTACATATACATCGGGCAGGAAATTCATTTCAATGGTTTTGACTCCTGCGCCCTGACAGCCCTCACATCTGCCACCTATAACATTAAACGAAAACCTTCCGGCGTTATACCCCCTAATCTTTGATTCCGGCAAGCCTTCAAATAATTTCCTTATTTCAGTAAAAACACCGGTATAAGTTGCAGGATTTGATCTTACGGTTTTTCCAATAGGAGATTGATCAATTTCTATAACTTTATCTAGAAAATAAATTCCTTCAACCGATTTATGTAATAGCGGCTGTTTTAATGATTTGTAAAAATGCCGGCTCAAAACAGGATATAATGTATCGTTGATTAAAGATGATTTACCGCTTCCGGAAACACCCGTAACACAAATAAATTTACCAAGCGGAAATTCGACGGTAATATTTTTCAGATTATTTCCCGATGCTCCTTTTAGTATAAGATATTTTCCATTTCCATTCCGGCGGGAATTTGGAATTTCGATTCTTTTTTCATTTCTAAGGTACTGAGCGGCGAGGGTATTTGCATTAATAAATTCACCGGGCGGACCGGTTGCCTGTAT
>JACQWN010000489.1 GCA_016209245.1 Bacteroidia bacterium | reverse complement strand
TTATCGGCAGGACAAATGGCCAACTCGGCTTATTGGTATGACGACCTTTGCGGCGCATGGCTCACTTCATCATGGTATATGGATACATTGCCACGATGGGTTAAGGAATTTAATAAAAATGGATTTGCCGATATTTATCTGAATAAGATATGGGATACCATGCTGCCAATTGACGAATATTCCGAGAGTCTGCCTGATAATAATCCTTATGAAACGGGTATTGACCGTACTTATTATGTATTTCCTTATAATCTTACAGAAATACAGATGAAAAAAGCCCAGAAACAGAAAAATTATCAGCTTTTGAATTATTTACCTTATGGAAATAACTATACAAAAGATTTCGCACTGGCAGCAATTGTAAATGAGAATCTTGGCAAAGATCAGTTTACCGACCTGCTGATTATCAGTTTTTCTTCTACCGATTACATTGGTCATTATTTTGGACCCAGGTCGGTCGAAATTGAAGATACATACCTGAGGCTGGACAAAGAAATAGAGCATTTTCTGCAATTTATTGACGATGAGATTGGAAAAGAAAATACCTTAATATTTCTGACATCCGACCATGGTGTTGCCGATTGCCCTCAATATTTGAAAGATAATAAAGCCAAAGCAGGTATGTTCCGTCAGAGCTATGCCCTTGCTTTGTTGAAATCATATCTTAACGCTTTGTATGGCGAAGGTGAGTGGGTAACAGATTATCTAGAACAACAAATTTATCTAAACCATGACCTGATTGAAAAAGCAAAGATTCCACCCGAAGAAATTCAGGAAAATTGCGCCAAATTTATGGTAATCACATATCCCGCTAATATGGTACGGTTGGAAAATTAAACGAAGCACTTTTAATCAGGAAGTCGAAATTACCGATATTGCTCCTACTATTGCAAATCTGTTGAATATTTCTTTCCCTAACGGTTGTTTTGGTAAAGTTATACAAGATATAACTCAATAAAATATTTTATTTTTATAATTGAAATATTTTATATAATTTTGAGAGAAAATTGGTAACTATTTAGGTATGGACGTTATTATTCTATCGAAGTACGAAAAAAATACGAATTTACGAATTACGAAGTGATTCACCGATTGCAGATTCGTAATTCGTAAGTTCGTAACAAATTCGTACTTCGGTGAAATAATCTATGATAAAAAATGATGACCTAAATAGTAATAAAAAACATTGATTATGAGAATTATAATTAAAAGGTATATAATCCTGTTCATTTCCGCAATAATTTTTCATTCGGGAAGCATAGCCGGCATTACGACAGACAGTCTTTCTGTCAATAAGGAAAAAAAGAAGAAAAAACCTGAGTATGTTGAAGACATCAAGTATGAATTTTCATTTCATCCTTATTATTTGAATCAATCAACTTTATTAAGTTTTAAAGATAAAATAACCGATGGTGAAAAAATAAACTACAGGCCTAACATGCTTGGAGGAATAACACTTGCAGCGAGCTATAAATTTATTAGTCTTTCCTATACCTTGCCAATTCCTCAAAGCGATGAAACCAGAGAAAATTTTGGAAAAACCGATTTCAACAATGTAAATCTTAATATTCGTACACGGTCATTGGCATTAAATTTTTTCTTTTTAAAATACAGGGGCTATTACCAGGATTCTTCCGATGCTCTTTATCCGAAATTTAAAACCGATGCTCCATATCCTCAACGAAGAGATATTCAAGCCATTACAATTGGCTTTAGCAATCATTTTATATTTTCCACAAGTTTTTCATTAAAAGCGGCTTATGAGCAGAATGAACGGCAGAAGAAAAGCCGCGGAGCTCCTATGTTGTATATCGCCGATCGCTTTATGTTTCTTAAAGCTGACAACACAGTTATTCCTTATGCAAACAGATCGCAGTATCCTGATATTTATGGCTTAAATAAAGGTACATTTAATACATTCATTGTAGCTCCTGGTTTTGGATACGCATTTGTATTAGGCGATTTCAGTATTACTCCGGTAGTTCTCTTAGGCACAGGGCTTCAGTATCAGGCATATAAGGTTTATGATTATACAGAAGCTAAAAACAGACAAAAACTCGCATTCAAATTTACAAAATTCGTGAATTTCAAAACCGCCTTTGGTTATAATTCTGATTATTTTTTTACACGCTTGGTCTATGGTATAGATATGAATAACATTCCCTTTAAGAAAACCGCCGACACCAATCTAATCTTTCTAACCGGCGAAGTTTGCGTAGGGGTCAGGTTTTAATACCCTTTTTTAACAAACAATGTAGAGACATGCCATGGTATGTCTCTACATTGTTTGTTAAAATTAATGATTTAATAACCTAAATATCTGTTTATCCGCTTTTTGCCCGTCGGGATTATATTTATAAAATCCTTGCCTTGTTTTCCTTCCAAGATTGTTTGCCCGAACCATTCGCTTTAAGATTGGGCTTGGCTTATATCTGGGATCGCCAAACTCTTCCTGTAGATTTTCCATCCATCGGTTAACAGTGTCTAATCCTATTTTGTCTGCTATTTCAAAAGGTCCTAATGGAAGTCCAAGACTATGGCGCATTGAATAATCAATCTCTTCAACCGACGCAATGCCCTCCATAAGGGTTTCACATGCTTCGGCAATTAAAGAGACAAATATTCTTACTGTAATAAGCCCTGGTGATTCTTCTACCGGTACGATGAATTTATTTATCAGCTTGCAAAATTTTTTTACGTTATCAATGACTTCTTCAGTAGTATAGCAGGTTTTGACAAATTCAACTATGTGAGCGTCAGGCACAGTAGTGCTGATATGTAAGTTAACACACCGTTCTTTATGAACAAGCTCTGATGCAAATTCTGTAATTCCCATTGTTGCTGAATTTGCCACAAGAAGTGCATGAGAGGATATATATTTTTCCAATGTTTTAAAAACTTCTTTCTTTTTTTCGAAACCCTCCTGCTTATTTCTCGAAGTAATACATTCAATTACCATATCACAATCACTAAAATCCTGATATGATAATGTCACTTTTATTCTTGACAGAATCGCCTTTTTTTCACTTTCGGTCATACCCCAGTGGTTAATGCGGTGATCCATCTCGATTGCCATTTCCTTCAGTCCTTTTTCCAATTGTTCTCCTGAAAGATCAAGGGCTACAACATCAATACCGTAACTACTCAATAATAAGGCAATTTTTTGGCCTGAATTACCAAAACCCGCAATACCCACTTTTGAAAAAAGAGATTTGGGCTTATCTTTTTTGCTCAAGCCGTAATTTTCAATCGGCTCTACTTTAATATCATTCATAGTTCAGACATTTTACTCCACAGTAACCGATTTTGCCAGATTCCGCGGTTGATCTACATTACAACCCCGCAGAACTGCGAAATAATAAGATAAAAGCTGAAGAGGAATAACCGAAAGCAAAGGAGACAAAATCTCGGAACTTTCGGGTACTTCCAAAACATGGTCAGCCATTTTTTTTATTATTGTATCTCCTTGGGTAACAATAGCTATTATTATTCCTTTACGGGCTTTTACTTCCTGTATATTTGACACGATTTTATCATATGATTTGTCTTTTGTTGCAATAACCACAACCGGCATGCGTTCATCTATCAGCGCTATTGGTCCGTGTTTCATTTCTGCTGCGGGATATCCTTCAGCATGAATATATGAAATTTCTTTCAGCTTAAGAGCTCCCTCCATAGCTACAGGATATTGATATCCCCTGCCTAAATACAAAAAGTTTGATGAATCTTTGTAAATTTCAGCTAATTTTTTGTATTGTTCGTGATAAGTCAGAACTTTTTCTATTTTATGAGGGATTTCCACAATCTCATCAATAAAATCGGAATAAGCTTTTTCAGATATTATATTTCGTTTATGCCCTAACCGTAAGGCAATCATAATAAGAACAATAACCTGCGCTGTAAATGCTTTAGTAGAAGCGACACCGATTTCGGGTCCTGCATGAGTATATACTCCGGCATGTGTTTCTCTTGGTATGCTTGAGCCAACAACATTACATATTCCAAGCACCAAAATTCCTGCTTCTTTTGCAAGACGGACCGCTGCTAATGTGTCGGCAGTTTCTCCGCTCTGGCTGATAGCAATTAAAACATCATCCTTATATAATATAGGATTTCTGTAACGAAATTCTGAAGCATATTCAACCTCAACTGGGATGCGTGCCAGTTCTTCGAAGAGGTATTCGCCCACAAGTCCGGCATGCCATGACGTACCGCAGGCGACAATAATAATTCGTTTTGCCTCACATAAACGTGGCATAACTTCATATAACCCGCCTAAAAATATACCCGGTTTTTCCTTATTTACCCTTCCTCTGAAAGTATCATGAATTGACCGGGGCTGTTCAAATATTTCTTTGAGCATGAAATGCTCATAACCGCCTTTTTCTATTTCTCCTATCTCAAGTGCAATTCTTTCAATTTTTGGAACCTGTATGTCATTTCGTATGGTTTTAAGCGATAGCTCTCCTTCTTTGATAATAGCTACATCATTATCATTCATATAAATAACGCTCTTTGTATATTCAATTATCGGTGTAGCGTCTGAAGCAAAGAAATACTCACCGTTTCCAACGCCAATCACCAACGGGCTTCCATTCCTTGCAGCTATTAACTGGTTGGGTTCATTTTTACAGGCAATTAATAATCCATATGCACCGACAACTTTTGTAAGCGCCAGTCGTACAGCCATTTCAGCACTTACTTGTCCTTTTATATATATATACTCTATCAGATTCGCAAGAACTTCGGTGTCTGTTTCACTTTTGAATATATATCCTCTGTCTTCCAATCTTTTTTTCAAACGACTGTAATTTTCAATTATTCCATTATGAATAACAACGAAAAGCCCGTTTCCCGAACAATGAGGATGTGCATTTACATCATTGGGTTCGCCGTGTGTCGCCCACCGTGT
>JACQWN010000488.1 GCA_016209245.1 Bacteroidia bacterium | reverse complement strand
TTTACTTTTCTGTGTTTTATTGCCATATTGGTAAGCGCTCATTTTGTGTGCTTCGTCTACAATAATAAGATCGAAACGTGCTGAGCTGATTGCAGGAATTATCTCATCCTGTTTGGCAAAATCAATTGATGTGAGAATTTGTGATTCCCGTTGCCAGACATTTTCACCATAATGCGAATCCATGATACCACGATCAATGATGATAAATGATTCCTCGAAGCGCTCTTTCATTTCACGTCGCCATTGATCACGCAAATGACCCGGAACAACAATAAGAATCCGGTCAACTAATTTTCTGAGTTTTAATTCCTTTATAATAAGTCCTGCCATAATCGTCTTACCTGCGCCGGGGTCATCGGCGATAAGAAACCGGATACGCGGAAGTTTTAGTACATGCCCATATACAGCCTCAATCTGGTGTGGAAGGGGGTCAACCTTTGATGTATTTATAGCAAGCAAGGGATCATACATTGAGACATACCGGTAACGCTTATTTTCAAGCGCAATGAAGACATCATCAGCTTTAGCGGTAAAATTGAGTTGTAGCCTGTTTACCTGGATTTCCTGTAATTCATCGTTCGTGAAAATATTATCAAACCGGTTCCGTGTCTGTATTCCTGCGCCAAGAATGCGAAAATAGCCTGTTGAAATTTCTTCACATAAATCAACCTCTACCGGTTCCACCCATTTGGGGCTAGAAATAATTTCTCCTTTAATAAACATACAGAATCTCCTAATATTATAGTGATGTAAAAATAGAAAATAAATTCAAAAGCTATCGGATTTCATAAATTTTGCCAGCGTCTCCGCCTCCGGTAAATACTTTCTATATGGCTCCGGTAGTTCCTTTGCTGTTTTATATGTTGCCACTCCCATTGGTTTGTCAATGCTTTTAATAGAACTCATCACCGCCAACCAAAAGCCTGTGCTGGTTGCCCATAAAAGTGAACTCCCTGCCGATGGAAAGAATGAATTTTTTGATATTCAGGACAATTTCGTTTTCAATGACACGTTCGTCCGGTTCGTCATCGTCCTGTATATTCAGAAAATCCAAAAGGTACTCATCTCTGAAAGCCAGTAAGGCATGGGGATATAACTTTTGAGGCAGGGCTTTTTCAAAATTGGTTTGCATCCTACCCTTTTGTTTAAATAAATCAGCCTCAATATGGTTCTGAAGCAAGGGAACAGTCCATTGGTTTTCTACCGACCGGGTAAGGTAAAAAAACAGTTCGTCCCAGTTGCGAATTTTATTAAGCAGTAAAATATGATGTGTAAAAGAGATACTGAAAAAAGTACTGGAAAACTCAGGTGATGTTAAAATGTCTATTTCGGTATTTGATATTTTCCCAAAAGGATAATCATGATTTTTTGTCACATGGTGAGCCGTTTTAATCGATATTTTTAATTGGGCCGTTGATAACGGTCTAATTTTATCGTTTTCAATTTGGTCCGTTATCAACGGTCTAATTTCAAAAAATGAATACGCTTCAGCAAACTGCCTCATTTTTTTCAAGTTCGTGACGGAGAAACCTCGCAATCCAGGTAATTCATTTTGCAGGTCGTTAGAAATATTTTCCAATACCTTTGCTCCCCATTTATCTGTCTTTATCTTTTCAGAAAGCCTTTTCCCAATAGAAAAATAAAGCATAAGTATTTCTCCGTTCACCAATCTGGCAGCCTGGTATCGGCTGCGCATAATGGTATTCTTCAACTCCGAAGCTGTATTGTGGTTTGACAAACACATTGCCGTACAAAAAAGTAGGGCTACTGCTTAAACCCTGAACGCTTTCTTCATTGCCTCAATTTCGTCTTTACCCATTTCATTGGCTTTAGCAACGGTTTTCCAATCTGATACTGCCGAAATTATTTCTTTCAAAATGGTAGCCGCTTCTGTAGCGCTTAACTTAAAATACTTGGCAACATCCAATGCAATGGAAGTATCCAAAGCATTATCCGTTTCTGAAATATTGAGACTTAATCCGGTTCCATACGGATTAGGATTCATATCATAAGCCGGTGATAACCGCCAGCCTGATAGAGTTAAAATACATCCATGATTTCGTAAATGATCATCGGTATTTGAGACAAGCATATTGAATACTATCCTTCGCCATAGCTGTTCCAAATCTTTTGTGGATTCAGGGTCGTTCCGCATAATAAATTCGACTAATTCTAAATAGCTTACACCCTGGTCTGCATGTGCTCCATCATTGTATCCCAATAAAGTCATTGCTGATGCAAAATGAATTCTTTTTTCATTTCCTATCCGGTCAAAACGTTTTGACAGGTAAGTATGATGCTTGCCCGAAAAGTGCATCAGTCTTGCTTCAGGCACATCAATTCCTGCTTTTCTTGCCAGTTCATGCAAAACCATTTCCCATGCTCCTATATCTTTTTCGTCATGGACGCTTGGAAACTTTGCAATCCAGAGATTCTTTTTTTTATCAAGTACACTTGCTTTGGGTCTGGCTCCGCCTAACGATGAACCGGGAGCAAATAACATGGAAAGCCAGTGAAAATATTCAGGCTTATCACCCACATCATCTCTTTCCAATTGCAGACTTGCAAACTCTAATTCACGCAATGACGTCCACGGTGGCGAAGCCATTTCTTTTTGATTATTCAGAAAATCGCCTTGTTCTTCGAGTTTAAACCGGATACCTCCAAGTCGGTGGCCATCGTAAACACCCAATAAGTAATCACTTTCAAATAATGTCTGCTCTGATCGTCCTTCTCTTTTTGCCACAGCGGCTTCTCTTCTTCTCATGAGCAACCTGCCCCATCTGTCAGGCGATGAATCAAGGAATAAACCAAAGTTCGGCTTATCATCCGGCGCATATTGTTTTCCTTGATACAGTCCAAGATTAGGATCGAGGTTTTGAGCGTATTCGGAGTTGAGCCAATTTGAATCATATTCAAATGAAAATACCTCTTTTCCCCGGACTCTTTGGGCGTTCAATTTGCCAAGAAGCAGGACCGCTTCCATTTCATTCCAATCGGCATAAACCAGGATTCTTTTGTTATTTTCAGTTGCCATACCTTATTTTTTTTGTCTTGGAGCCCGAACTTTTACATTAAGTTGCGCATCTTGCAATTTCCTGCCTAATGGATCATTGTTTGCTACCTGACCTAAATCTTGCACAAGCCCTAAAATGAAAAGCACTTGCAAATAACTTCCAATAGCCACCTCCGGTGCGCCATTTTCAATTTTCCAAAGCGTTTTACGACCAATCCCCGCACGCTCTGAAACCTGCTCTGTACTGAGCTTTCTGCGCAACCGCGCTAAACGAATATTCTCTCCTAATGCAGTAAGTATTCGCTGGTTTTTGGGTAATATGACTTGTTCTTTCTTCATATAACGTTTCTTTAATGATGCAAAGATACACAAAATTGTTCATTTAAAGAAACATTATATATGTAAAGCAGTCGCTTTTTTATTTCCTCGGTTTAAATATCACTTCCCCTGCCAGATTTAAGTAGCCAATTTCCCCTTGTTCAGTTTTAACTCTTACGATTTTATTATCAAGCATTTCCACAGAGCTGTATTGTGGTTTGACAAGCACATTGCCGTACAAATCGGCGAAACCAAAATTCTTTTGAACAAATATTATTGTAAATCCGTTATTATACTCATAAATTTTATCATAAGCAGGTTCGGTGATAAAAGAGCCGGAATCGTTGATTATTCCCCATTTAGCATTGGAAAGAACTAAGGCGATACCATCTTTATATTCAATTGCATCGCTGATATTTTGATTAAGATAAAATAAATCTCTTCCATTTGTATCAATGCAAACGGTCAACGAGTCATTATATACGACCAGCGCTTTACCTTCGGAAAAATTAGCCAACGGTTTATCATATTTTGGCTCAACAATCAGGTTGCCTTTAGAATCAATTATAGAATATTTATTGTTTATTCTGACAAAGCCCCTGTTATAGCCAAATGATGTTACATCATCGTAAACGGGTTTCAACAATTCACTGCCATCTTTTCTTATATAACCATATTTACCTTTATATTGCACTTTTGCAATTCCATTGCAAAAATTTTCAGCTTTCTGATAAACCGGATTTATTATAATATCTCCACTGGCATTAATAAATCCATATTTATTATGCAGCTTGACTAATATCATTCCCTCATGAAGCTCCCCGATAAATTGAAACCGGGGAGTTACTATCTTTGAACCCGAGCTATCAACAATTCCATATTTGGCGTTTTGCCGTACTATATACCACCGGCTATTATTAAATCTTTTAATTTCACGGTACCTGAACCTGATTACCGGTTTCCCGTTCTGAGCTATTACGCCGAAATTTTTTTTATTTTTTACAATTGCGGCTCCATTGTAAAATGATTCCGCCTTATTGAATGCAGGTTTTTTTATATACTTACCATTTTTATTAATGTAGCCGTATTTACCGTTCGATTTGATTAATGCTATATCCTCAATAAATTCATAAGCTTCTGAAAATTCCGGTGTAATGATCCATGTTCCGGTTGTGTCAATATATCCCCATATTTTACCATATTTTACCGCTGCCATCCCTTGCCTGAAACAGGAAGCATCATCAAATTTCGCTTCAATAACCAGATTCCCGTTTATATTTATATACCCCCATTTATTATTGATTTTGACCGAAGCAAAATTTTCGGAAAAATTTCCGGCATCTTCAAATATTATATCTGTAATTTGTTGTCCGCTTTTGTTAATAAAACCATACGAACCATAATATTCAGAAATACTGTACAAAAATGTTTTTTCTGATAATGGAGCTTCATAAGAATAATTATAAGCGATATAGGGGCTTGTTACATTATGGTTATTATCAATATCCTCAAAAGAGCGACGTTTTACATCATTATACACATTCCAGTACCTGTAATATTCATAATTCATCTTATTCTGCAAAACGCCCCATGTTCCTCCTTCACATGATAACCAAAATTTATTCAGTTTTTTTGATTGGAGCTTATA
>JACQWN010000482.1 GCA_016209245.1 Bacteroidia bacterium | reverse complement strand
TGTAACTATTTAGGTATAAACGTTATTATTCCACCGAAGTACGAAAAAAAATACGAATTTACGAATTACGAAAGGGTTCGTGGTTGGCAAATTCGTAATTCGTAAGTTCGTAATAAATTCGTACTTCGTTGGGAAAATATACGTATAAAATAACATTGACCTAATATATACAAAATTTTTTGGTAAATGTAATAATATTTTCGATTATCAAATATATGACCAATTTTCTGTATTTTTGCCAACAAATGTCAAGAAGTAGATAGCGCTTTATACTTCGACTATTTGAGTTTGCAATGCTTCGACTTTGCTCAGCAACCTGCAAACTCAAACGCTCAGTATAAAACAAAATCGAAAAAAAGTAAATGGAGAGTTCAAATAAAATTGGAAGAGTCCGGGCATATTGGATAGCCAGCTTAATATTTTTTTTAGTTTTTATTCAACAAAGTACAAACGCACAACAAATCGAGGAACCTGCATTCCGTACAATTTTCAGCCGGCAGGGCGGCACCGACTGGGGCTTAACAGTTGGGCCGGAATTGTTAATAACAAAAATCAATGATAAGCCACAATCGTCTGTCTGTCATAAATTTGATATGATAATTAACCGGCAATATAGTATAGGAATTTTCATAAATCCTAATATCTCCAACCAGAGCTTTGTAATCGAATATGATACCGTTCCCGATTCAACTTATAATCTGAAAATAAATCAGTTTGGCATTGGCTTAAAGTATATTTTTTTTAAAAAAAAATTTTTGCATGTTTCCGTCCATGTATATCTAGGTGGGGGCTTTGTCAATATAAGAAGGCAAAGTGTAAATGCGACTATCATTCAGGAAAAGGTTGATTCTTCATCGTATTTATCTATTGAGCCGGGATTGATGCTTGAATTTGACCTTGGGCGCTTTTTTCATATTGGTTTTGGTTTCACATACAGGGATTGCTTTGGAACCCGGCTAAATATGATAAAGGAAGAAGAATTTGACGGATTGGCTTTCCGCATTGGATTGAGAATCGGAAGATATTATTAGATTAATATAGTCCTGTCACCAAGATTTTTGCTAAGAAGCAGCTTTACCTGAGTTATTGCAACAAATTGCTGAAGATATTCTTCAAATTCTTCATAGTTCTTATTTTGTTGGGCTTGTTTCATCATTAGCTCGATATCTTTTAGCTTGTTAAATATCAGCTTGCTTTTATATTCGTATATCGCCTTAGGGACAAGCTCTCGCAGTTTCATATCTTCGGTTTCAACAAATACCCCTGCTTTGCTGTGTATTTTGCTTAATTTGTATTTAGTTGTAACTAAGTCGGCCGCCATAGAATTAATTTCTTTGTCGGGATGCTTTGTAAAATGTTTGCTTTCAAGAATAATTCCATTATTCAGTGAGTTTTCATATTCTTCAAATATTTGCTTTATAACAGGATGAGTCAAGCTTAAATTATCCTGTTTTAATTCATTAAAAATATATTGTGCAACCGATACAGCTTTTGCCGGTTCGTAAATATCTTTTTTAATTACAAACAGTTCATAGCTGCCATAATTAATTAAGTACCTGATAATTTCTCTTTGCTCGATTAATGTGTTTGTATAATCTGTGACAGTGGGCTGGACAGATATTGTTGCTTTAGTACGTTGAATAACGGCTTGCTCCCTGCGATATTCCTGTTCGGCTTTTTGTCTTCGTTTTTTACTGACTTCTGTATAAAGGATTTGCTCTTCAACATTCATAAGCGTACTGCATTCTTTAATATAAACAGAACGGGTAATAATGTCGGGAATTACCGCAATAGACTGAACAACATCGGTTATCAACATGGCTTTTTTTACAGGATCTTTTGCAGCTTCCTTGAGCAGTAACTGGGTTTTAAAAACAATGAAATCATGCTCGTTTTGGGTTAAAAAACTATGAAGCTCTGTTGAATTGACTTTTTTGGAAAATGAATCGGGGTCTTCACCATCGGGAAAAAGTAATACCTTTACATTCATCCCCTCTTCAAGAATCATATCAATACCCCTGAGTGCGGCCTTTATTCCTGCCGGATCGCCATCATATAAAATGGTGATATTTGTTGTAAAACGTTTAATAAGCCGGATTTGCTCAGGAGTTAATGATGTGCCTGAAGATGCAACGACATTCTCAATACCGGACTGATGCAGGGATATGACATCGGTATAACCCTCGGTCAGATAACATTTGTTCTGTTCGACAATCGCTTTTTTGGCAAAGAAAATACCATAGAGGGCATTACTTTTGTGATATATTTCAGATTCGGGAGAATTTATATATTTTGAAATATTTTTATCTGAAAGAAGCGTCCTTGCCCCAAATGCAATAATATTACCGGAAAGGCTATGGATTGGGAAGATAACCCTTTCCCTGAACCTGTCGAAAGTATTGACATTTTGTTGAATAGTAAGCCCCGCTTTTACAAGAAGCTCCAGTTTATAACCTTTACGGATAGCGGTCTGAGTAAATGCATCTTTTGATTCGAGGCAATATCCGAGCTGAAATTTTTTTATGGTCTCGTCCCTGAAGCCCCTATGGTTAAAATAACTTAAAGCAACCGAAACCCCTTCTTTATGATTATAAAGAATATCGGTAAAATACTTTTGAGCGAAAGACGTAACAATAAATAAGCTGTCACGCTCGGTTTGCTTCTGCTTATCTTCGGAAGTAAGCTCTTTTTCGACAATTTCGATATGATATTTCCGGGCGAGATATTTAAGCGCTTCGATATATGACAAATGTTCATGCTCCATTATAAAATTCACGGCATTACCACCCTTACCGCATCCGAAACATTTGAATATTCCTTTTGACGGGGATACCGAAAATGACGGAGTTTTTTCATTGTGAAAAGGACATAAGCCAAGATAGTTGACGCCTCTTTTTTTAATTGAAACAAAATCTTGCACAACGTCAACGATTTCGGCTGTATCGAGGATTTTTTCTATAGTCGAGTGATCTATCACAGGTCAAAGATAATTATGCTTCTTTTCTTTGAACCAAGGCAAAAAAACCATCCTTCAGGTCAAGATAACCCTGTTCATAGCAAAAGTAGTAGGTATGCCCGTTTTTTGTGTTGTGGATGTTTGTATGAAAATTAAAATTAAATCCTTTGGTTATTAATTTATTTTTACTGAGTTTAATTTTCCCTTCCGGGTTCAGTTCCATCAAAATACGGCGGTTTTTTCGTAAAATATTATTTATGTTCCTCACGAGATTTGTATTATCGCTGTTGAGGCGGTTATTATAATTATTTCTGCACTGGTCGCAACAGAATTTTTTATCTATCCTGCCGACAAGCGGTTCTCCGCATTCGGGACATTTTCGTTCTTCTTTATTCATTTGTAATTTTTATTTTATTATTTTCCCACAGGATTTTCCACCACCGGTTTTTTAATTGTAATCGGCCGTTTTTCTTGTTGTACTTCAACTTCATCGAGCAGAACAGCGTCGGGAACGATGAAAGAAGCGGGAATTCCTGCAAGAGACCAAATATCGCCCGCCATTGATGAGAACATAAAAAATATACTTCCCAGACCTCCTGCATTTTGAGGTAACAAAGTGTTATATGCGAATTGTTTTCCCGATACACCAAGCAAATTTTTAAAAGCTGAAATTCCTACGCC
Source organism: Bacteroidia bacterium (assembly GCA_016209245.1). Lineage (GTDB taxonomy): Bacteria > Bacteroidota > Bacteroidia > Bacteroidales > BM523 > JACQWN01. The sequence goes on along the minus strand of JACQWN010000482.1, from coordinate 160 downwards.
GCCAAGTTGTGTACTTCTTACCAGCTCTTCGCGCCCATCAGCGACATATATCTTATATATCTGAATGGGTTTGCTTAATGTTCCTTCCTTTGTCATGCCCGATGCCATTGAAGAAAATGATGATTCTTCCATTTCTTCTGCTTTCCCGCTTGTAGTTGAC
>JACQWN010000481.1:4790-5707 GCA_016209245.1 Bacteroidia bacterium | reverse complement strand
AAGTAACAAATGTAGTGGATGGATTCGGATAAATTTTTATTGCTATATCGTTATTTAAAACTGCCGTGATATTAACTAATATCGGTAATTTCCACACTATATTCCATACGGTGTTAGTCATCACAGGCGGATTAAAATCAAAAATTATTCCTGCACTGTTCGAAATATATGTTCCAATCTCATTGTTTGGTTTCTGAAGGATTGAAAAATTAACAAAACCATGACTTTCCGGTTCATTTACATTGCTGTCGGGCAACAAAATGTTATCAAAACGCCATTCCAGGATACCTGAACCGAAAATATTAAATGTATAAGGATGACTGCCTGCTCCAGGTGTAACCGTCGTAATATCGAGGTATTCCGATAAAGTATCTCTGATAATGATATTAAATGCAGTATCTGTGCCTGTGTTCTGAAATCTGATTTGATATTCAAGCATGGCGGCGGAATCAATGAAATGTTCTTCGGTTATTCCTTCGGGTATTACTTGTTTATCATTTGGGTCCCAGGATGAAGTCACTTGGCTGCATGATATTTCTATGAAGTCATCATCATCGTCTTCAGGAACAGCTGTAATTTGTCCAAATACATAAGGCGGGTCGCCGCACATTTCAACATTCGCCTGCGGATGACTGTTGCCGGGATGCCCCGGTCTCTGGTCTGCTTCTAACCGGATAGTATTTCCGCATGCAGCCCAGCAAATAACCAAGCTATCGCCGCCTGCAATCTGAAATGTCCCGGTATATACCAAAATATTATTGCTGAATATCCTGTATTCCGATGTACCGTCCATATCTCCATCACCGGGGTCACCCGTGTTATAAATTGTAAAACATGCCAGGCTATCGCCGGTACAATTTCCTTCCACCGATATGCTTGAATGGTCCCATGACGGATTATTTGGGAGACATGGTTCA
>JACQWN010000481.1:3947-4725 GCA_016209245.1 Bacteroidia bacterium | reverse complement strand
GCCCAGATTATAAATGTAAATATTTCCTATTTGAGAATCCCATAGAGTAGAATTGTATGGTGGTAAATTCCACCCGCCATTACTACAGGCTGTTACAGGAGTTACTTCAGTGGGAAGTTCAAGTTCAATAAAAGCATTTTCGGCAATCCCGGTACCATTATTACTATAGGTTATTTTGTACCAGCTACAAAAGCAAGGTCTGAAACCTATATGTATCATTCCGACTGATAAATCCCCGCAGCCATAAGCGTAACTTGAAAAACCAATACCATTATTCATGGATGAATCTGCTAAATTTGTAAAAATTACGGTATAACTACCGGTGGTGTCAGGACAGGATGGATAGTAAAGAGGATTGGTAATAACCGGAGCAAAGGTAAAAACGCCAGTATCCACGGCAAATTTATAATAGCCGTTCACATCAGTATTACAATAAACCGGACCGGGGTTTAATTGAATAATATTATTATTTAAGGGTGCATTAGCGCTATCAAATACACAATTGGAATCGTTATCAAGGTAAATATAACCTGATATTATGTTACGGAAATTTATTCCGAAATTATTATTTTCAGAAGAGTCGCCGACATTTGCAAGATAAATGATATAACCGCTATTGTTTGCAGGGCAGGTTTGCTGCATTACATTATCAGTAATAAAGGTAATAATAATATTTGTTCCGGTATCTGCGGGTAATTGATAATAACCATCCGAACCGGTATGAGTAAACAGCCCTTGTATCCGTTTCACGACAATATTCTCTAACGGAGTGTCTGTC
>JACQWN010000481.1:0-3915 GCA_016209245.1 Bacteroidia bacterium | reverse complement strand
AGTGTCTGTCGAATCATAGAGGCAATTTGCATTAATATCGTGATAGACATAGCCGGAAATATAAGTATCAAAAGTAAAATCTATAGTTTCCATAGCCGTGCAACCAGAAGTATCGGTAATTGTAATTGTATAGACACCTGCACATAATCCCGTTGTTGCTGATGTTGTCCAACCATTGTTCCACTGATATGAATAGGTTGGGGTTCCTCCACTAGCAATTGCAATTAAAGAACCATCGCAGGAAATTGCAGATGATGGGGGTGTGCCGGTGACAGATATAATAATTTCCGAGGGTTGAGTAATTGTCACTGTCTTGGTTTTCGTACAATTTAAGGCATCGGTAACAGTGACTGTATAAGAACCGGCACAAAGCGCAGTCGCTGTTGGTGTTGCCTGAAATAAAGGGTCGCTCCATGAATAAGCATAAGGAGGAGTTCCGCCCGATACTGTCGCTGTTGCAGAACCATCGCAAACGCCCCAGCACGATGCATTTGTCTTTGTGGTAGTTATTGTTATTTGCGAAGGCTGCTGAAGAGTAACCGATGCAACAGAGCAAGCGCTGGAATCATCAGTGACCGTAATAGTATTTGTACCCGCACATAAACCTGTAGCGGATGAACCGGTTGCGCTATTTGACCAGAGATAAGAATATGGCGGTATGCCGTCAGAAGCAGTCGCAGTTGCCAATCCATTACATACTCCATAACAAGTCACATTTGTAAATGAAGAAATTGTAACTGTTACTGTTGATGAAGGTTGTGTAATTGTAGGGGATGTTGTTTTTGTACATCCATTTGCATCAGTAACAGTTACTGTATAAATTCCAGCACATAAATTTGTCGCTGTTTGTGTAATTTGTGCAGGTAGAGGATCATTCCATAAATAAGTATAAGGAGCCGTACCGCCTGAAGCAGTTGCTGTTGCAGTTCCATTACAAGCCTCAAAACAAGATACATTTGTTACATTAGTAATTGTAGCCGACAAAGCAGACGCAGGTTGTGTAATTGTTGCGGATGTTGTTTTTGTACATCCAAGAGCATCATTGATAGTAAGAGTATAAATTCCTGCTGTTAATCCGCTAATATCTTGTGTCGCTGCTCCATTTGACCACATATATGTATAAGGTTGTGTACCACCGGAAACAGTCAGGTTAACTGCTCCATTATTTCCTCCGTTACAATTGACATTTGTTGTTGAAAATGATGTTGTAATTGCAGTCGGTTGATTTATTGTCGCTGAAGCAACCCCTGTACATCCATTGGCGTCATATACAGTGACAGCATGAGTTCCCGCACATAAACCGATTGCTGTTGGGGTAGTTTGATTGTTGGACCACAAGTAACTATATGGTGGTATGCCGCCTGAAGCAGTTACAGTTGCAGAACCATTAGATGCCCCATTGCAAGTAACATTGGTCTGTGAGCTTATGCTCGCTGTTAATGCTGCCGGTTGTGTTATTGTTACCGACGCAGTTACCGTACATCCGTTAACGTCTTCCACTGTGACAGTATGAGTTCCTGCATATAAACTCGTTGCTGTTTGGGTTGTTTGAACATTATCCCACATATAAGTATAAGGCGGTGAACCACCTGATACATTCGCTGTTGCTGTTCCATTACACGAACCATAACAAGACGAATTTGTTGTTGAAAAAGTTATTGATGGCGATTGGTTTATTGTTACTATTTTAATAATGGTATCGTTGCAAGGAAAATCATTTGTAACTACGAGTGTTACAGAATAACTGCCGGTATCGGGAAATGCATGCGCCGGGCTTTGCGCTAATGAGTTGGTGCTATCGCCAAAATCCCAATACCACGAGACAATAGTATTTGCTGTATCAACCGATAAATCGTTGAACTGGGTTTCCTGTCCATAGCAACTGCCAGTAAAACTGAAATCTGCAACGGGGCAATTTTGGGAAAATAATTTGGCTGATAATAGTACTAATATTATCATTCCGAAGAGTTTTTTAATTGTTTTCATTTGAATATAATTTAGATGTTAAATAATGCACTTTGCTTTACAATAAGACGAGGAATAAAGGCTTTGGTTGTTTTGGACGAAACTTTATTTAAAGCAATTGTTTTTATCTTTAAAATGAATTGTTATTTTTGTACCCGTTCAACAACTTAAACTAATAACCATGGCAAATAAAAAATTTGTTTACTCGTTCGGAAATAAAAAAGCCGATGGAAGTGCTGATATGATATTACGAAAACAAAAAGAGATATCCAAAAGAGCTTGATAAGCAGGTTCTGGAAGCTTTGTTAAAAGTTGAAAAAATAATGGGTTCTAAGTTTGGAAATAAGGATAACCCTTTATTAGTTTCAGTGCCGTCAGGAGCCCGTAGTTCCATGCCGGGTATGATGGAAACCATTTTAAATGTTGGTTTAAATAATATTACCCGTGAGGGCATAATAAAAAAGACTAATAATCCAAGGTTCGTCTATGATTCGCAGAGAAGACTGATACAGATGTATTCTGATGTTGTAATGGAGAAAGCGGCAGGAATAGAACCTGCAGAGGGGAAAGGAGTTCGCCATGAACTCGAGCATGAGCTTAAAAAATTATTAGAAAAAAGAAAGGTAAAAAGTGAAACAGAGCTTACTGCCGATGATTTGAAAGAATTGGTTGAAATATACAAGAAAAAAGTAAAAGAAGTGCTTGGCAAATTTTTCCCTGAAGATGCAAACGAACAATTGTGGGGTGCTATTGGGGCTGTTTTCCAAAGCTGGAACGGTAAAAGGGCTATCTCATACCGAAGAATTGAAGGAATTCCTGATGCATGGGGCACAGCAGTAAATGTTCAGGCAATGGTATTTGGAAATATGGGAAATACATCGGCAACGGGAGTCGCTTTTACGCGTAATCCTGCAACCGGCGAAAATTATTTTTATGGTGAATGGTTACCAAATGCACAAGGCGAAGATGTTGTGGCAGGCATCAGGACTCCAAATCCCATGAATGAGAAAGGGAAAAGCGAGCATAACAAACACCTGCCTTCGCTTGAAAATATTATGCCGCAAGCTTATAAGGAATTATTCAAAATCGAAAAAATACTTGAACGGCATTACCGCGATATGCTTGATATTGAATTTACAATTCAGGAGAGCAAATTATATATGCTACAATGCCGTGTGGGTAAACGCAATGGGCCCGCAGCAGTAAAAATCGCTCTCGACATGTATAATGAAAAATTAATTTCCGGAGCGGAAACAGTATTAAGGGTGCAACCTTCGCAATTAGATGAATTGCTGCATCCAATCGTTGACCCGGCCGCTGAATTAAGAGCGAAAATAATTGCAAAAGGATTACCTGCAGGTCCCGGCGGAGCAACCGGTATGGCAGTTTTTACTTCACACGAAGCAGTTAAATGGGCAAAAGAAGGGAAAAAAGTAATACTTGTACGCGAAGAAACTAATCCTGAAGATATTGAAGGGATGAGGGCTTCACAGGCAATACTTACTGCAAGGGGCGGAATGACAAGCCATGCTGCATTAGTTGCCCGTGGCTGGGGAAAATGCTGTATTGTCGGTGCCGGTTCCGTTCATATTGATATAGAGAAAAAATGTTTTACATCTTCCGGTATCACAATTAAAGAAGGCGAATGGCTCACTCTTAACGGAACAAAAGGAGTGGTTTATCCTGAACAATTACCCATGATAAAGGCCGCTGAAGAAAATAAAGATTTTGTCGCTTTTATGAAATTATGCGATAAATTCAGGCGTTTAAAAGTAAGAACCAATGCCGATACTCCTGAAGATGCCGCTAAAGCGCGGATTTTTGGCGCCGAAGGAATCGGTCTTTTCCGTACCGAACACATGTTTTATGGCAAACATTCGGAAAAACCTCTGTTCCTGTGAAGAAAAATGATAATTTCAAAAGATGAAGCCGAAAGAAGAAAAGCCCTTG
>JACQWN010000521.1 GCA_016209245.1 Bacteroidia bacterium | reverse complement strand
TGGCTGAATGGTTAAATGGCTGAATGGCTGAATGGCTGAATGGTTAAATGGCTGAATGGCTGAATGGCTGAATGGTTAAATGGCTGAATGGCTGAATGGCTGAATGGCTGAATGGTTAAATGGCTGAATGGCTGAATGGCAAAAATGTAGCAATTTAGCAATTTAGCAATTTACTTATCCCTTTCAATAGTATATTTTACAAATTCTATCAATGCTTCCTTTGACTGGCTATCGGGAAATCCGGCAAGTATTTCAGTAGCTTTGCCGGAATACTCTCTCATTCTCGTTTCGGCATATTTTATTCCGCCATTATTAACAACATATTTAATTAGCTCTTTGACTTTATTATTATTACTTTTATTATTTTTTATTGAGCTTATCATTATTCTTCGGTCAGAAGGTGTAGAATTGTTTAGAACATAAATTAACGGTAAGGTCATTTTTTTTTCTCTGATGTCATTTCCCGAAGGTTTGCCGGTTATTCCGTTCACAGAATAATCAAATATATCATCTCTGATTTGAAAAGCTATTCCTACGCATGTCCCAAATTCTTTCATTTTCTGAATCACGCCTTCTTTGGCGCCGACCGATAAAGCTCCTGCTTCGGAACATGCAGAAAGCAGAACAGCAGTTTTTTTCCTGATTATCTCAAAATATATTTCCTCTGTAATATCCAGTTTTCTGGCTTTTTCGATTTGTAATAATTCACCCTCGCTCATTTCCCTGACAGCTTCCGAGACAACTTTCAGCAATTGGTATTCATCGTTGTTTATTGCAAGCAATAAGCCCCTCGAAAGCAAGTAATCGCCTACGAGAACAGCAATTTTATTACGCCATAATGCATTAATTGAAAAAAGCCCTCTCCGCATATAGGAATCATCAACTACATCATCATGGATTAGTGTGGCTGTATGCATCAGCTCAATCAACGATGCAGCATGAAATGTTGATTGATTTACCTGACCTAGCATGCGGGCTGTAAGAAAAACAAACATCGGCCTCATTTGCTTTCCTTTGCGTTTGAGAATGTAATTTGTGATAATGTTAAGCAACGGCGCTCTGCTTTTCATCATAGTGCGGAAGTAGGGTTCAAATTTCTGAAGGTCTTCTGCTATCGGCTCCTTTATTTTATTAAATTGTGTCATTCAAATGAATTTTTGCCAAATGTAATAATTTTTCCCAATCCATCTTGTATGTTATTATCTTATGCCTGTTGCTTTTTCTGTATAATAAAATTTTTTACTTCCCGTGTCAGCGTTTTTTTTATTTTTCCCCAGGTTATAGTTTTGTCGGTCATTTCGGGCCAATCGGTAAGTATAAAGAAAGTCATATTTCATCAACGACTGTACTAAATCCAAAACTGATTTATTGAGCGCTTTCTTGAATAACATGGGAATAGCTTCTTTGGAATATTAAAAATTATATGTAGAAAATTGGCATTAATTTTCCTGAGTCCCCTTAGTTTTACAACTTCATTTTTTATTATCTCTTCGTCATAATACTTCATCATGGCAATAAACTGCTCCAGATTGCCGCGTGTAATTATACGTTCCATAAACAAACGGCGGTTTTTGTCCGGGTCAAGCTTTTTAAAATCAAACTCCCAAAACAGACTTTTACTTAACTTTTTTTTGAATTCTTCTTTAGTCATAGCTACCGGCGATATTATTAATTCTTCCCTTGTGTCATCCCTGCATCTAATTCTATCTGAATAGTTTTTGATTTATATAACTGTGGTTTTACTTCCTTGAAAGTGTCCTTCCATATAATATTCATAGTAGCAAATTGCATATCTGTAACTTTTGCCGGAATATGAAACGAAGGGGTGAATTTTGTATCTTCTCCTTTTTCAAGAATTTCAATATCTTCTTTTTTATCATCATTTGCAAATTCCTGGCCGTTCTGCAGCCGGATTGCGAGTGATGCAGGGTTCACTATACCAATATTATCTCCTTTATAAGTACATTCAAATTTTGCAGTAGTTTCCTGTGTTTCCTGCTTGACTTTAATGCATTTGACATGAAACGGCCCGGCATCAAATTCATTCATAGAAGCAGGCAGTTGAAAATCAGGGGCGGCTATTATATTTCCTTTTGCCGGGATTCGATATAAGCCATTGAATTCGAATGAAAAAGTATCAACATGAAAACGTGTATCCCCTGAAATTTTAAGTGTTTTAGTCACATTATCCATAGGTTTGATAAGTACAGGTCCCTTTTCGTCCTGATATTTACCGTGTTTATAAATGAAAACAGATTCATCTCCCTTGTATCGCAAATAATCGGTAGTTTTATTGGTTATCTCGACCGACATCTTTGCATAATCCATCTTTGCAACAATATCCGAAATTTTTAAGGAATAATCGTCTTCGGCTATCATTGCTGGTATTCTGTAATAGTTTGTATAATCCGGATTGACCGTTTGTGCTGTCAATGCTGCCGGAAGTATCGTATTGATACTGATTAAAATAATAATAAAATTTTTCATAAATTACCGATTTTTATAATTTCTAATGATATAACATGCAAAAATAAAAATATTTGCAAATTTTTAGAAAAATTAATTAGTGTCTGTCTGTAATGTCAAAATCCTTGATATAAAAAGGAATTAATTGCAAAGTTAAAAAAGTTCTTTGAAATATTGGCATTTTTCAAAATCGCTTCAAAGTAGTTTACACTTTTTGGTATTTTTCAAATGCCGC
>JACQWN010000520.1 GCA_016209245.1 Bacteroidia bacterium | reverse complement strand
TAAAAATTCTTCCGGTAAATATAATGAAGCCATTGCTGATTTTGATAAAACCATCGAGCTAAAAGCCGATTATGAAAAGGCATGGTTCAACCGCGGTTTAGCAAAATATATTACGAGTGATATGAAAGGGGCTATCTCTGATTATGATATGGTAATTTTATATAATCCTAACAACTGTGAGGCATATTATAACCGTGGAATAGCTAAAAAAATCCTTGATGATTTGGAAGGAGCTCTCGGCGATTACAATAAAGTTATAGAATTAAATCCTGGCGACAATGAAATTTATTATCTCAGAGGTTTTATAAAAATCACTCTTAACGATTTTAAAGGGGCGATAATTGACCTTAACACATCAGCTAACAGAAAACCCGACCATGCCGATACTTATTTTTTCAGAGGTTTTGCCAAGCTGAATATTAATGATTATGAAGGCGCTTTAACCGATTTTAAAAAAACGGTTGAACTGAATTCTGATTATGTACAGGCATATTTGAATAAGGGGATAACTCATAAAAACCTTGGGCAGAATAAAGAAGCAATAGAAGCTTATAGTAAAGCAATCGCATTAGATGCAAGCGATTACAAATCATTCTATAACAGAGGAGTCGTTAAAGAAAATATCGGCGACCATCTTGAAGCTATATCTGATTATAGCCGGGCAATTAATTTAAAGCCCGATGAAGCTGTATTATATTATTGCAGGGGAATAGCGGAAAGAAATTCTGGGGATAATAACAGTGCGTTGAATGACTTTTGCAAGGCGATTGAGCTAGATTCAGGGTTGGCAAAGGCATATTATAGCAGGGGTATAGTGAAACATGAGCAGGGCAATGACCAGGAAGCATTACAGGATTATGATAAAGCCATAGAATTGAATCCGAATGATGCTGTAGCTTATGTTTGCAGAGGAATGCTAAAGAAGAAAAATATTGACTTTCTAGGCTCTATTCAGGATTTTGACAGGGCTATACAGCTTAATCCTGATTATGCATCTGCATTTAACTTCCGTGGCTCTGCAAAGTATAATATAAAAGAATATCAGAAAGCTATACAGGATTTCGACAAAGCCCTGCAGTTAAAACCCGATGATGCGAATATATATTATAACAGGGGTCTGACCAAGCATGATATTGAGAACTTTGAAGGAGCTATCGCCGATTATTCAAAAGCCATAGAACTGAAACCGGATTATACCGATGCATATAAAAACAGGGCTATCGCTCATTACGAGCTGAATAACTATAAAGAATCGGTAAAAGATTTTGATAAAGTTATTGAGTTGAATCCTGGAATGGTTGATGCAATTAATAGCCGTGGTGCAAGTAAATTTATGTTAAAAGATTTTGAAGACGCTTGTAAGGATTGGTTAAAAGCTGCAAGCCTTGGAAACGAAATTGCCAGGCAGAACTATGAAAGGAATTGTCATTAAAAATAAGTAACTATTTAGGTATGGACATTATTATCCCATTGAAGTACGAAAAAAATACGAATTTACGAATTACGAAAAGATTCGCCGGTTGGCAGATTCGTAATTCGTAAGTTCGTAACAAATTAGTACTTCGGTGAAATAATCTATAATAAAAATGATAATCTAAATAGTAACAAAAATAATTATATAATCTGTGAAACCTGCGAAACCTGTGGCAATTTCAGATGAATATTTTATGAAAGAAGCCCTGAAAGAGGCGCAAACTGCTTATGAAAAAGATGAGATACCGGTAGGGGCGGTTATTGTTTGCAAAAATCGCATAATAGCAAGAGCTTATAACCTTACGCAAACATTAAATGATGTAACTGCACATGCTGAGATGCAGGCATTTACTTCCGCAGCGAATTTTTTAGGCGGTAAATATCTCGACGACTGTACTTTATATATAACTCTGGAACCGTGTGTAATGTGTGCAGGCGCTGCATTCTGGACTCAGATTCCGCGTATTGTATATGGCGCTGCCGATGAAAACAGGGGATTTCAAAGAATCCAAAGCAGGATCCTACATCCGAAAACCGAAGTAATAAGTGGAATTATGGCGAAAGAATGCTCGGAAATATTGCAACAGTTTTTTAGAAAAAAAAGATTGTGATTAATATGAGATTTCATATTTTTTTTATAAGTATTTGTTTTTCTATAACAGGAATTTCATCTCGAAATATTCCGGCGATGCAGCATAATTTATTTGCTGAAAATGCAAATAATTTTTTAAACGATAGTATTAAGGAAGTTCCCGGAACAGATGAATTTAAGCCCTTTAATGAAAACAGCGATTCTGCTTTTCCTGCCGGTGAGCTTGAACAATTTGCGAATGAATCACAGCAAGGATGCAGCCGGTCATGTTCGCTCCGACCGGGAAATTTGGAGCAAATCAGGCGTAAAGAGTTGTATTGGGTTCTTGGTATCTTGGCTGTTACTGTAATTACAGGTTTTTTAGTACGTTTTAAGCTGTCACGGAATTTACGGAATATTTTTTTGTTTTTATCTGTTATTATTCTGGGTTTTAGCGACTTACATCATGCCTGCCCATGTATGCTTTCAAGCCTTCAAGATACCGTTCTTTTTATTTTTGGAATTAATACCGATTGGCAGAAAATGTTATGGTTTATTGGATTAATTCCGGTTACTTACTTATTTGGCAAAGTTTGGTGCGGCTGGTTGTGTCATCTTGGCGCTTTGCAGGAATTTCTTTTTCTTCCCATAAAATTCAATATTTTTAAAGGAGAAAAAGCGATGAAAATAATGAAAATAATTCGTTGGATTCTGCTCCTTACATTGATTATCCAACTTGCAATAGAACAACGAATATTTTTCTGCAGAATAGACCCTTTTAAAACTATCTTCGACCTTGATATTTATGGTTCACGGTTTCTCGTTCTCAGATGGATCCTGGTCGGTCTTTTGTTACTGACTTCTTTTTTTTCGTACCGTCCGTTTTGTAAAAGCGCTTGCCCTGTAGGTTTAATGCTTGGTCTTATTTCATTTATTCCCGGTTCTTCGGTTATTGGCAGGAAAGGTGATTGTACAGGATGTGAATTATGTCATGCAACATGCCGGCAAGAGGCAATTTTATGTAAAAAAGAGCATATTATTCTTAATAACATTGATTGTATTTCTTGTGGTAAATGTCTTGATTCATGCCGTAATGGAGGTTTAGGATTTTTTAGAAAAAAGAAAAATCATCCTGTTAAAAATTTTTTAAAATATTTTTAGTCAAATATTTTTTTTACATTTGCACTCCCAAAATTAATATGAAAATTAATGCAAAAAGAAGAAATTATAACTAAGATAAATGAGTTTCTGGTTGAAGAATTTGAGATTGAAAGGGAGAAAATCCAGCCCGATGCCAGCCTAATGGAAACTCTTGAATTAGATAGCCTTGATCTTGTAGATTTAGTTGTTATTATAGAAAAAAATTTCGGCTTTAAAGTAAAAGGGGAAGAATTTGCAGAAATCAAAACCTTCCAGAATTTTTATGATTACATATATACACGTGTCAACCAGACCTGAAATTTTCACCAAAGAACAAGGCATTATGCAAGAATGAGCAATAAAAAAATTTTGTTGATTTCCGCCAACAGGCACACAATACCTTATCCTGTCTATCCGTTGGGTTTATCATATCTTGAATCCTGCATTATAAACAAATTACCTGACTTCAAAGTAAAGTTATTTGATATTAATATACATAGTCTGAATGAGTTAGTATCTGTTCTCCAGACAACCCAACCGGCTTATACCGGTATTTCTTTCAGAAATGTTGATGATGCAAATTATGCTAATAAAGAAAGCTTTATTAAGGAATACTCTGAGTTAGTGTCACTTATACGTAATAATTCAAAAAGTAAACTTATTATAGGCGGTTCAGGATTTTCTATATTTCCTGCAATATTTTTTGACTTGCTGAAACCTGATTTTGGTATTTTTGGTGAAGGCGAGGAAAGCTTTTACAGGTTGATTGAATGTCTTGAAACAGGAAAGGATTATAAAAATATTGACGGGTTGGTTTATCAAGAGAATGGTACTATAAAGCTCAATAACCATAGACATTATTTAAATACCATTGAGCTGTATTTTAATAACGAGCTTATTGATTTTTATTGGGAAAAGAGCGGAATGCTTAATATTCAGACGAAACGCGGATGTCCGTATCATTGTATATATTGTTCTTATCCCCTCATTGAAGGGGCTGAAGTCAGAACATATAATACTGATAAGATCATAGAAACATTGTGCAGGTTATATTACGATAAAAAAGTTAATTATGTTTTTTTTACCGATTCCGTATTTAATATCCACAATGATTATAACAAAGAGCTTGCAGAAAAAATCATAAAAAGCGGTATAAATATTAAGTGGGGCGCTTATTTTTCACCTGACGGGCTTGATTTTACTACATTTAAGCTTTATAAGGAAGCGGGCTTAAAACATATTGAATTTGGCACAGAATCAATTTGTGACCTGACTTTGACAAATTATGGAAAGCATTTTACCGTAAATGATATTTTTAATGCTTCTGAAATTTGCAATAAACTGGGTATCTATTTTGCACATTTTCTGATACTTGCAGGATATAGTGAAACCGATGCAACATTAAACGAGACTTTTGAAAATTCAAAAAAAATTAATAATTCTGTATTTTTTCCATATATTGGCATGCGAATTTACCCGGGTACAACACTATGGAATTTAGCAGTAAAGCAAGGTATTATCCAGGCAACCGACGATCTGCTGACACCTAAATATTATATTTCTAAAAATGTAACATTGGCAACAATAAAAAAAAGAGCGGTTAAAACAGGTAAAAAATGGTTTTTCCCTGACGAGGAAATGCCTGCTGTTATTGAAGAAATGAGAAAAAGAAAAAGGAAAGGACCATTATGGCATCTGATAAGATAATTATTGACAGGGAGCATATCGCGGAATATTTACCGCAGCGTGCACCGTTTATGATGGTTGATGAATTAATCAGCACCGACGAGGTGCGAACCGTCACATCTCTGGAAATCAGGCCGGACAATATATTTTGCAGAAATGGTTTTTTTCTTGAGGCCGGAATGATAGAAAGTATAGCACAAACCGCTGCTGTGCGCGCCGGGTATTTAAGCAAGATGGAAAATAAAAATCCGCCTTTAGGATATATTGGTGCTATCACAAATTTGATTGTAAATTTCTTACCGGAAGTGAATAAAAGAATTTATTCTGAAATGATAATAGTGAACAGAATAATGGACGTAGCCCTGATTAAAGGTATTGTAAAATCAGATAATAAAATCGCAGCAGAATGTGAAATGAAAATATTTGAAAAAAAGGAATGATGTACGATTATAAAAAGGTATATTTACCGCTGTGGATGCAATTCCACCCATACCGTCAACCCTCCCAAAGCGACTATTATTGCATTGAGCTATGTTATGAGGTACACAAAATTTTTCTTTTACCGGCGCATAAAGAGATAAGAAGTCAACTGACCGATGATCAACTTAATAATATGTGCTGTAGTCTGGTCGGTTACTTTGAAGATGTAATTTCCGGCATAGGTTTATGGCAGGCTTTTACACGACAGCACAAAAAACTATATGGCAGATATCTCCCTTTTTATCATATAATGGAATACTATCCGGATGAAATCAATCCGGAAGATATTTATTTTTTGATATTGTACAATTTTAGCAATATTTATTATAAGCAAAAAATATTCCTTCCAACTTATGATGATATAATCCGTTTAGGACTTGATGTGTACCAGCTTTTAGATGAGAAATACGAATATGCCCCGGAGAATATTAAACTGAAAGAATTTATAACAATTCCAAAGCAGGAAAATGACTATTACAAAATAAGGACAAAAATAGAATGGATCGCTTTGAACTCATACTTGTTTTATACTAATCGTATTGAATGCGTCAAAGAAATATCAGAGTCGTTGAAATCCAAGGATGACAATTTTTATTCTGATAATTCATCTCTGTATGCACATGAAATAAAAGATAGTTTTATTATAAGCAAAACGACACCCTTACTGGCATTAAAGGGCAAGGACTGGCTGGCAAATATTTTGGGCGAGGAGCATGCTTTATATGAAGATTTATTGAATATCACTGAAAAAAAGACGGGCATGTATTTATATTTGAAACAGGATGACAATTATTTGTATTTTCAGCATATTGCATCTGACACCATTGTACCTGTCATAAAAAGATCAATTGAAAAAAGACGTGAATTAAAAGAAGGAGAATCTATTTTGTTTATTAGTTTTGTTAAATGGAAAAACGAATGGTGGTTTTCAGGAATATATGCCCTTTTTCCATATAACGCAAAATTTATTTCAGAGGAGAAAAATTCAATACAGAACAGAGCCTTGTTTACGAATAATATTGAAAGGCATTTAGAATTTTTACAACAGCAATACGAATTGTTTTTAAGATTCAATAATAATAAACCTATTGCTTTTTTTAAAAACAGTACAGAACTAGAAAAGTTTGTAAATGGTTATTATGATTTTTACCAGCAATCGTTAAAATTATCAGAAAAAGAGATTGAAGAAGCAATAGAAAGAGCCCGGCAAAAAGGATTAACTGAAAAGAAAACAGGTATAAAACTTGACTATCATGACGTACCATGCCTTGTATTCTTTAACAAGCTATCAGGTATAGAACTTGGCATTGGAATCGCTAAATATATTCCTGATAAAAATAATCCGTATTATGACAAAAATTTAGAAGCATGGAAAATTATACATATTTTGGTTTCTAAGGATTTTAGCAAAGAATTTTTTATGTATCTTGTTAATAATTATGAAATTAAGGGTATTCAATTTCAAGGAGAAACAGATAACAAAATTATGCTGAACAATCTTGATTTTATGTTACGTTACTGGAAACGAGGCAATTATTTTTCAAAACCGCAAATAGTGCTAACATAAGTTTTTACTGGCTGATTAATTTATTAAAATATATAGGAATTGTAAAAATGAATCAAAATGAAAATATTTGAGAAGAAAGAATAAGACAATTGTATGAAAAATTGTAACTTTGTAATAAACAATCATAAATAATTAATATGAAAAATATAATTGTTAAATATATGACTTTTAAGGAAATGCAATCTTCTTATCCTAATACATGGATATTGGTCTCCAATCCTGTTTCTGAACCTGCAAGTGCAGATATAATAAGTGGATATTTTTTATACAAAAACAAAATAAAAAAACGAGTTTTGGAGAAATCAAAAGACTTAAAAGTTGAAGATGACTTTATTATTAATTTATTACGAATAATATATACGGGAGAAATTAAATTGCCTAAAAATCATATAGTTTGTTTATGAACAAATTTAATTTTAAATATTAAGATGAGTCAACAGAAAACTAATATGCTAATTGAAAAAGTGGAAGTCAAAGTCCGGTTCAGCGATGTTGATCCTATGGGAATCGTATGGCATGGCAATTACATTAAATACTTCGAAGATGCAAGAGAAGCGTTTGGAAAAAAATACGGGCTTGGTTATATGGATGTATATAGGGCAGGAATACTTGCTCCGATAGTAAAATTGAAAATTGACTATAAAAAGCCCTTACGATATGATGAAAATGCTGTAATCGAGATTAAATATATTGATAGTGAAGCCGCTATAATGAAATTCGAATATGTAATTTTCAAGCAACCCGGAAACATTATTGCAGTCACCGGAGAAACTATTCAGGCATTTGTTGATACAAAAGGGGAGCTGTTTTTGACTATTCCGCCCTTTTTCGAGCAATGGAAAAGAAAATGGGGTATTATTATCTGATTGTTAATAAATGAAAGAGGTCTATGTAATATCTGACAATATGATTACATCTCTTGGATTTACTACCTTAGAGAATTTCAACAAATTATCTGATTGTATTTCGGGTATCAGAATTTGTCAGGATACAAATCTTAGCCCAACCCCTGTTCCCCTTTCAATTATTGATTCCGCAATGTTAAAAAATAAAGCACAGAAAGCAGGTATAGGCATTGAATATACCCGGCTTGAACAATTACATTTGCTCTCTGTTTCGGATGCTTTATCGTTTACAAATATCAATGCTTCATCAGCAGATACTTTATTTATTTTTTCCGGCACTAAAGGGAACATTGATTTACTGGAAGAAAAAGCTCAAAATGATTTTGGCAGGGCTCGAATATTTCTTTGGAAGGCAGCAGAAATAATTTGCAGTTATTTTAATAATCCGAATCGCCCTTTGATAATTTCATGCGCTTGTATTTCGGGTGTAATTGCAATTTACGTTGCATCTTTGTTAATCAGGAAAGGGCTCTATAAAAATGTAATTGTTTCTGGTGCGGATATAATTGCTGAATTTGTCATTTCAGGATTTCAATCGCTTAAGGCAATTAGTTCTGAACCCTGCAAACCGTTCGATTCAAAAAGAAACGGACTTACTCTTGGCGAAGGTTGCGGGTCAATAATTTTGTCGTCCGATCCATCTTACTGTACTTATAAAGAAAAGATTATTATTACCGGTGGCGGGAGCAGCAATGATGCAAATCATATTTCCGGTCCTTCACGAACAGGCGACGGACTTTTCTTTGCTATTCAAAGTTCTTTAAAAGAGGCGAATCTAAAATCCTGCGAAATAGATTTTATCTCAGCACATGGCACTGCAACTCCATACAATGATGAAATGGAAGCTAAAGCGCTTGTACTTGCAGGTTTGGAAGGAATTCCTGTCAACAGCATGAAGGGATATTTCGGACATACTCCTGGCGCTGCCGGTGTCCTTGAATCAATAATTGCAGTTCACAGCATGAATGAAAATATTCTGTTCAAAACAGCAGGATTCACAGAAATTGGAGTACCGGGAAATATTAATATAATTAAGGAAACCACAAGGCAAAATATTAAAATTTGTCTTAAAACCGCTTCGGGCTTTGGAGGGTTTAATGGAGCAATAATATTAAAAAAAATTTTAACTATTTAACGTTATTATTCCACCGAAGTACGAAAAAAAATACGAATTTACGAATTACGAAAGGATAGGTGGTTGGCAAATTCGTAATTCGTATATTCGTAAAAGATTCGTACTTCGGTGGAATAATCTTTGAAAAAAAATAATGAATCTTGTAATTTCAAAATATTGTATCATTAGTGAAGGTGCTGTAAAAATTAACGGGGAAAAAATTTATTCCCAAGAGAAAGTTAATGATATTCCGGGGTTTTTAAAAAATACTTTTAAGCAAACCGGTAATGCTTATATGAAATTTTATAAAATGGATAATCTGAGCAAATTGGCTTTCTTAGCGTCGGAATTATTGTTGAAAGATACTGACATACTTTTAAAATACAAAGGAAATGATATTGCAGTAATATTGCAAAATGGCACCTCGACGATAGATATAGACACGAAATATTGGAATACTGTTAATGATAAGAATAATTATTTTCCAAATCCATCGCTCTTTGTTTTCACTTTACCCAATATTATGCTCAGTGAAATATGCATAAAGAATAAAATTACAGGTGAAAATGCGTTATTCGTTTTTGAAAAATTCAATCCTGAATTTTTTGAACAATATATAAATATTTTGTTTGAAACGGGAAAAGCACGATGTTGTATAGGTGGCTGGGTTGATTATAATGAATCTGATTATTCCGCTTTTCTTATGAGTATTGAAGAAGAAAAAAATGCCAAAGGATATTTTTGTCGGTTTAATTCTGAAAAAATAATGGAAATTTTTTAGACAATTTACCAATTTTTATGTATTTTTGTATTCTCAAGCTAAAATTAATTTTATGAAACCAAAAATTATATTAATCCTTGTAATCTTTTATCTAGTCACTGTAATCACTGTTTTCTCTCAAAACGTTGGCAACAGCACTCCTTCCGTAAACGGTCAGCCCGTTACGTTCTCTCAAGCCGATAGAGACCGCATTATCCGCATGGAAGCCATTTTGGAACAACACGAAAAACGTTTTGAGCAGATTGAGAGACGTTTTGAGCAGGTTGATAGACGCTTTGAGCAGATTGATAGACGCTTTGAAGAATTGCGCACAGATATGAATACTCGTTTCGGATGGCTTATTGCATTGTTTACAACAATGATGATATTTACCATTGGTTTTGCCTTATGGGACAGGCGCACCATGATTCGCCCTTTTGAAACCAAAGTAAAAAAAATAGAAATAGCGATTGAGGAAGTAAAAGAAGAAAAAATGGCAAATAAGATCCTTACTGCATTGCGAGAATTGGCAAAGACTGATAATAAATTAGCCGAAGTGCTTAGAACCTATAACCTGCTTTGAAAACTAATCTAAAATTTTGTGCTGATATGAATGTTTGTCTCTGAAATTAACAATTATGGAAGCTATAGTCACTGAGCTGAAGAAAGAGATTATCGAAGAATTGAACTTAGAAGGTATGCAGCCTGATGATATTAACAATGATGCTCCCCTTTTTGGCGAAGGTCTTGGCCTTGATTCAATTGATGCGTTATCGCTAATAGTTATTCTTGAAAAAAAGTATGGCTTAAAGATTGAAACTGCTGAAGACGGAAAAAAAATTTTATATTCAATCAAAACCATTGCCGATTTTATTCAGCAAAAGAAAAAGAGATAAACTGTATCATCTCAATACATGCTGGGAAATAAGGGAAAGTGAGAAAGTGAGAAAGTGTGCACAGTCTCACTTTCTCATTGTCTCACTTTCATACTTTCAAATCCCTTACCTGTAAATATGGAGAAGTTACGATAAACTTAATTCAATGTATGAGAAAGTTTATATTACCGGTATCGGCTCAATCTCCTCGATTGGCAGAAACATTGATGAGAATTTGTATTCTCTTATTAATAAAAAATCGGGGATTAATAAATTATTAATTCTTAAAACTAAGCATACCGATAATTTGCCTTGCGGAGAAATTAAATTGACCTGCGATGAGCTGGCTCATATTGCCGGAATAAAGAACACGAGCAGATTTACGCGTACTACTTTGCTTGGAATTATTGCTGCATACGAGGCCTTTAATATGGCAAAGCTAGCTGATTTTCCGGGTTTGAAAACAGGAATAATTTCTGGTACTTCGGTTGGCGGTATGGATAAAAGCGAAAATTTTTATTCTGAATTTTACCGTGACAACCAAAAAGGACATATTATTGATATGTCAACACATGATTGCGGCGACAGCACTGAGCGCATCGCCGACTATCTCGGAATCGGGGATTATGTTTCGACTATCAGTACTGCATGTTCCTCAGCCGCTAATGCTATTATGTTAGGGGCAAGGTTAATCTGTTCAGAAAAGCTCGACAGGGTAGTTGCCGGCGGAACAGATGCTTTAACACGTTTTACATTGAACGGCTTTAATTCTTTAATGATTTTAGATAAAGAAAGCTACCGGCCTTTTGATGCTTCGCGAAGAGGATTGAATTTAGGTGAAGGAGCCGGTTATATTGTCATTGAATCGGAAGAATCTGTCAGGAAATCAAATAAACAAATATTGTGTGAACTTACCGGCTATGGTAATACATGCGATGCATATCATCAGACAGCGACATCACCTTCAGGCGAAGGACCATATCTGGCAATGAAAATCGCTTTGGAAATGAGCAAACTGCATCCATCTGCAATTGACTATATAAATGCACACGGCACTGGAACCGAAAACAACGATCTTACCGAAGGATTTGCTATCAAAAGATTATTCGGAGAAAATATCCCGCCATTCAGCTCAACTAAAACATATACCGGACATACTCTCGGTGCGGCCGGCGGCATCGAAGCTGTTTTTTCAATTTTGGCTTTATTACATCAAATTATATTTCCCAACCTTAATTTTAAAGAAGAAATAAAGGAACTTGGAATAAAACCTGCAACAGAAGTTATAAGAGATGCCGGTTTAAAAAATGTACTTTCCTGCTCTTTTGGTTTTGGCGGGAATAATACCGCACTGATTTTTTCTAATAACCTTTAACGTTTTTCCTCTCAAATTCAAGCAGCCATTCCTTTCTCCATATACCTAATCCGAATCCTGTTAGCTTGCCGTTTGAGCCAATAACACGGTGACAGGGAATAATAATAGGGATTTTATTCATTTTATTTGCGTTCCCGATGGCTCTGGTCGCATTTTTGTTTCCAACAGCTTTTGCCGCTTCAAGATATGAAACAGTCTCTCCATACGGAATTTTTTGAAGATAATCCCAAACCATCTTCTGAAATGCCGTCCCACAGGGATTTATACTTACAGTGAATTGTTGGCGCTTCCCTTTAAAATATTCATCAAGCTGCTCGACACATTCCTGTAAATAACCGGGAACATTATCATTATTTTCAGCTTTATTTTCTACCAGCTCAATGCCGGTAATCCCTTTTTTGTCACCCCCTTTTATTCGCAATATGCCTATGGGTGAAGCATAATAAATAGATTGGTCTTCCATAGTTCTATTCATAACCTCACACCTATAATACATATATCATCAATCTGTTCATAATGCGTAGTTCCATCACCGGCCATCCAGTCTTCAATCGCCTTATTTAAAAGTATTTTTTGCTCAGTCATAGATTTTTCCTGAAAAGCGAGAAGAATATCTTTTAAATGCTGGTATTTGAATTTTTTTCCTTTTGGTCCTCCGAATTGGTCGGCAAATCCATCTGAAAAAACATACAATGTATCACCTTTAATATATTCAAACTCATGATTTGTGAATTTTTCCATTCTGACATAAATCGCAACCGGCATTTTATCGCCTTTTGTTTCGGTCAATTCATTATTCCTGAAATAATAGAGAGGATTGTTGGCGCCTGCAAATTGTAATTTATTCGACTGAAGATCAATAGTACAAAGGGCAATATCCATCCCGTCCTTTGCCTCGCCTTCCTGCCCTTTCTGCTGTAACGATTTGATGATATTGGCTCTAAGCAAATTCAGAATAAAACTGGGTTGTGTAACTCCTTTTTCAATAATTATCTGATTAAGAAATGAGACTCCCAGCATTGACATAAAAGCCCCGGGAACACCGTGTCCTGTGCAATCGGCGGCAGCAACTATCATCAGCTCATCTTTTTTGGCTGTCCAGTGAAAATCCCCGCTTACAATATCTTTTGGACGGAAAAGAATAAAATGTTCAGGTAAATTTTGATTAACATATACTTCCGGAGGTAGTATTGCCTGTTGAATCCTTTGTGCATAATGAATACTGTCAAGAATTTCTTTTCTCTGCTCGGTAATTTGATCTCTTTGTTCGGATGTAATTATTAGCTGCTTCTCAATTTGATTCCGCTGGTATTGAATTTCATCGCGCTGAGCTTCAATTTCTTCTTTTTGCTGCTGGATTTCTGCTGTTCTTTCCCTGACTTTTTGCTCAAGTATTTCTTTTTCTTGTACCAGCTTTCTTTCACGAAGCTTGATATATAAAATTATCAGGACAATTGTTACAACTATGCAGGTAATTATAAACCATGTGGTTTTCCAGAAAGGAGGACGGATTGTAAAGCTGAAAGTCACAGGTTCTTTGCTCCATACATTATTTTCGTTTGCTGCGATGAGCTTGAAAGTATAATCTCCGGGACTTAGCCCGGAGTAAACAACTTCTTTTTCCCTGCGCGGGGGCGACCATTCATTTTCAACACCTTCAAGCATATACTTGAATAATATTTTTTGCGGATTGGAATATGAAATCCCGGTAAATTCAAACGTTAAATGATTTTCGGAATATCTGAGCGAAAGCTTTTCAGGAATGCTGAACCACGGCGCAACCTCACCGGTCTTTTCTTTCCAATCAATATTTTCAAAAAATAATTTAATACCTGTAATATGAAGTACAGGTGGTTCAACAATACTTTTAGCATAAGCAGGACTAAATTTTGTGACCCCTTTTACTGTTCCGAACCAGATATTTCCATTTTTATCTAAATAAATCGCATTTTGCTTTGTCTCGCCTCCGATAAAACCTTCGCTTAAGCCATAATTTTTTACACCGGTAATATTCATATTTTCATCTAACGAAATTCTGTCAAACCCTTTATTTGTTCCTACTATTAATGTATAGTCATTTTCAAATATAAGGGAATAAATATTATTCGAGCTAAGAATTCTATCATCAGCGATAAATTGAATGGGAAGGCTGTCTTTTGTATTCCGGTTAAGCCGGTATAAGCCGCCTCCGAATGTGCCAAGCCAGATATTGCTGTATTTGTCTTCGGCTAAAGCGTTTATTTTTTTATCATATAATCCCTCAGCTTCATCGAAAGTTATCATTTTGTCTTTTTCAGCATTTGCAAGGCCGCCAAGGGTACCATACCACATAATTCCGTGCTTGTCTTCTATTATGGTTTGAACTTCGTTGTTTATAAGCCCATCTTCTTGGGTCATGCTTATTGTCCCGACACCGTCAAACATTGTAATACCGCCAATTGTACCAAGCCATACAATGCCTTCGGAATCAATACAAATACTATTGACATCATTATTGGGCAGGCCTTGGTGCACTGTAAAATGATGTAAAATATATTTACCATCAAACATACAGACGCCATTCTCGGCAGTCCCTATCCAAATATTATTATTTTTATCGGCACTTAACGACATAATAGAATTGCTTATTAATCCATGGTCGGTTGTAATATGTTGTACAACGATACTATCGCTTTCGAAATTGCATTTATACAATCCGCTGCCATAAGTACCGAGCCAGAAATAACCATGCTTATCCTGAATTATATCCATTACCTGGCTTTTTGAAAGCCCGTCTTTTTCTGAATAATGAATCAGCTCTTTTCCCATAAACATGCACGTGCCGCTTCCCATGGTGCCCGCCCAAAGATTTTGGGTATTATCCATATAAAGACATAGAATTTGATTGTTAGGAAGCCCGTTCTCTTCAGTAAAAAATTCATAATTGTTATCCTGATATTTTATGAGGCCATTCTCATTTGTAGCAAACCATACACTTCCGTCGTTATCAAAAAGAATATCCCAAATTGTCATATTATTAAGCTTGGTAAATTCTACTTTCCAAGCATCTGAACCGGATTGTTCAATAATTTTAAATGCCCCCCCGTCGAAGCTGCCAATCCACATATTATTATTTTTATCAGGCCTGATAGCAAGGATGTGATTACTGGGAATCTGAATTTTTTGAATGATTTCGACCTTCAGATTTTCATTTGAAAAATCAAGAATGTTAATCCCGCCTCCAAAAGTGCCTAACCATAAACGATGTTTTACATCTTCACTGATGCAAAATATCATATTTTTTGTAAGCCCATTATCTTCGGTATATGATTTAATGTAAACGGAATCTTCTTCGGATATTTGAATACGGTTTATTCCTCCATCCGAAGTTCCTGCCCAGATATTCCCTTTGGAATCCTGAAAAAGAGAGATAATCGTATTGGAGCTTAACCCGTTTTTTGTCGAAATAGTCCTGAAATTAAAACCATTGTATAACGATAGTCCTTCATCGGTGCCAAACCATATATTTTTTTTATTATCTTCTATAATACAACGGACAACATTACCTGCAAGATTTTTTTTCTTATTAAAGACAGTAAAAGCGGTTCCGTCGAAACGACATGCACCGCCGCCGTAAGTTCCTAACCATATATAGCCCCTTGAATCCTGGATAATTTCATATATATCATTCTGCGGAAGCCCGTTTTCAATAGAATATGTTCTGAAATTATACTGCTGGGCGAATAATTGTTCACCCAAAGTAATATCAATTATTAGAAGAACTATAAGTATAAATATTTTTCTCATTTGAATAGAATTGATAATATGAAAATTTAATTTAATAAGCACAAAAATAGTTAATAATTGATGTTATGCAAAAATTTGTAACTATTTAGGTATGGACGTTATTATCCCACCGAAGTACGAAAAAGTTACGAACTTACGAATTAAGAAAGTCTTAAATCCAACAGGAGCTTTGCGACCTGTCGGGTTTAGGATAAATTCGTAGTTCGTATATTCGTAAAAAATGGCGCCTTGCGTCATGGCGATAAAAGCGTTTATTCGTACCTCGATGGAATAATTGCAATTAATTAGCCGACTTCAAATGCGGAATTTTATCCCGTTTCATGTATAATATTGGTTAATAGCATTTGTAAACACTCGGATTACAAATCCGAGCAAGCAGAGGTGATACGAATCATGGTCAAGATTTCGATATTTTTACAATGTATTTAAGTTCATTGCCAATGAACAGCTTTATAAAATAGAAGCCGGCAGGATAATTGTTCATATATATTCTTAACAAATTTTCATTATTGTTAAGATTATAGCCCTTATTATAAATTGTTCTGCCCAGCATATCAGAAATAATTAACTCCATTTCTATTGTTTCGCCGGTTATGATTCTTATGTTACAAAAATCTGTTACAGGGTTAGGATATGCAATCGCCTTAAATCCGGTTAATAGTTCGTTAATTGTTACATACAGATGCACTTCAACGGAATCTGTTGCCTGGTTTGTGACAGTGAATCATTCCAGTTGTAAGAAAAAGGAGGTGTCCCGCCGGTTATATTGACGGTAGCAGTTCCATCTCCTGGCCCATTATCGTCGGTTGTTGAAAAAGATAGTATTAGTGAGTCCGGTTCATAAATTATAATATCCTCGATAGAAATGCAACCTGCCGAGTCAGTTACTGATACAAAATACTCACCCTGGCATAATCCCGGATGATTCTGGCCGGTATAGCCCGTATTCCAATCATAAAAATATGGAGGGGTTCCGCCTGCAGCACTTACAGAGGCAAACCCATCGCAACCGCCATAGCAGGAAACATCTATAACCGTATCAATAAAAACAGCCGGACCATTAATATTATTAATTAATACTGATTCGCTCGTATCACAACCGTTAGAATCAAATATAGTAATAATATAAGCGCCTGCCATTAATCCGGATACTGATGCATCGGTTAAGCCGGTATTCCATAAATAACTATATGATGGTGTGCCTCCCGTAACACTAACCGAAGCTGTGCCATTTGAAAGTCCGCAATCAGCATCTGTAACTGTTGTTGTAACTGATAATGCAGCCGGTTCATTAATAGTTACAGTATCAGATACCGTACATCCGCCATTGTCTGTAATTGTCACAATGTAATTCCCCGAACATAAATTAATTGCATTTGAGCTTGTTTGCCCGTCATTCCATAAATATGCGTAAGGGGCTAATCCGTTTTGGCCAAGCACAATTGCCGAACCATCGCATAAAGCATTACATGCAGCATCCTGAACATCACTTATCAGAGAATTTAAAGGATAATCCTCGATATTCAAAATAACAGGAAGAGTTATTGATGGATTCATCGGGTCATTTGAAACGATTAAAATATTATAGTAATATGTACCTGCTGATAAGCCATTTGTATTAATCTGAATATAAACAGTAACTGAATCAAAGGGCTGGACAGTTCCATTAGCCAGGGTTGCTGTAAATGAATCGCCGATTGATATTTCATAATCTTCGGTTTCGCCATAATTAAAATTAGTGCATATATTTGATGAATTTAAGGTTGTTTCGTATGCACATCTTACCCTGAGTCTTGTTTTTCCTAACGGAACATCTGTAGGTATGGTAATATTTGCAGAAAACACAGAGGTGCCGAAAGTCGGTGAAGCATATACAAATTCGTTGATTTCATCGAAATCTCCGTCCTGATTATAATCAATCCATACGCCAAAACCCTGTGACCATGAAGAACCAGACTGCATGCTTATAGGATAAGTTTGTCCCGGATATACTTTTGTTGTAATCGTCAAGTCTAAAATATAATTATCGGTGTTTCCGTTACAACCCGAATTTAATTTGCTTAAAGTATTGAAAGTAAAATTATTAATATAATCGTCGGTAGAGCAAAGATTAGTATAAGTAGGAATGCAATACCCTGTTGGGCTTGTTGTGTCTGCTGATATAATGTCAAAATATAATTCTGATGAGCCCGAATTATATATTTCGAAAGGTATTAGTACGGAATCAATACAATTTGTAATAGTTACAAATAATGAATCAGGATTAATATTAATAATAGGAGGCAGAACAGCGACGCCTGTCAAACACACGGAAATATTACCGGCATTATTAAAAATAGTTAGCGAGTCATAGAAATTCCCAGCTGTAGTGGATGAAAAAGTGACAATAAGATTTACGGTATTGTATGGAGGAATAATAAAAGAGGTCGTATCAGTAAAGAAGTTGCTTGAATTTGTTGTGATATTTGTAATAACTAAGGTATCGCATCCTATGCTTGAAATTTGTAATGTATCGCTGATGCTTGAATTTACAAATATTGTGTCGAAAGCGATACAAGACCCGGAAAGGAAAATACCAAATGAACCGATAACATTCATTGTACATGGTATAATTACTACAGGATTAAGAGGGTCGTTTGAATTAATAGAAATTTGTGAATTATATTGGCCTGCCATAAGGCCATAAGAATTAAATGTTACATCAACTGTTGTGAAATTTGAAGGTGATATAGTTCCATTTACAGGAGATAGGCTAATCCACCCCTGAACATCTATTGATACATTATCTAATATCCAGTTGTCATAACCTGTGCCACTGTGAAACAGTTGTCGCCAGCGGAACTGTGTCGCTGTCGTCTGTGCAGCAGGAGGAATAGGTTGAGAAAAAAGAGTGAGATTAGGAACTGAATTATAAATATAGGTTGTAATAATAGTCCATGTTGCACCACCGTCTATAGAATATTCAAGCACAACATCTTCACCGGCGGCATCGGCTGCTTCACATGGAGCGCTGCCTTGCGGAAGCATAAGATAGAAAGAAATATCTCCGCCGCCGGTAGTGTTAATAGCAATGGTAGTAGCTTGCCGTGTGCCTGCATCATCGAAATATAGACCGTTTCCGCTGAAAGGGCCACAGTTGGTGCTTACTACGCCTGTATAGCTTGACCAGACAGAAATATCAACAGAAGGGTCAAAATCGTCGAATAGTGAAGAAGGCACAAAGGCGTTCCATACCAGGTTTGCTCCGCCGTTGTTAAATATTTCAAGAGGAATAGTAGTTGAATCGCCACAATTAAGAGTTACAGCAAGACTATCAGGATTGACGGTAATAATTGGCGGTACAACAGCAACACCTTCTAAACAAACGGAAATATTACCTGCATTATTAAAAATAGTAAGGTTGTCGCTGATGTTTCCGGTAGTAACAGATGAAAAAGTAACAAAAAGCTCGTCAGAGTCGTATGGAAGTATTGTCATTGAAGTTGTACTCGTTGAGAAGTTGTCGGTTAAAGATGTGATATTTGTAATAACCAGTGTGTCGCAACCGGTATTTGAAATTGTCAGTGTTTGAATTAATTGAAATATCAGAAGTATAAATTCCCGAGTTTAAACCGCAACTAATGAAAGTTACATCAATAATTGTTGAATCGCCTGAAGTTATACTATCATATATTGTATTAAATGATAGCCAATCGGTATAACCATAACCGCTTTCATAATATATTGTTCCGTTCCATATCCTAGGTGTAAAATTATTGCCAAAAGGATATTCAACACCTTTTCCTTCGTGTAATTGAATATTCAGATCTGAAACATATACGGCGCCTTCGGAAGAACCGTCAGTATAATCTACATCTAATCCGCTGTTATTTCCGGTTACGTAAAAGCCATAAGTTTGTCCGGCAGGTATAGTCACATCTATTGAAACAGGTATGATAGTGGGAGTACCAATACCATTAGAAGTAACAAATGCACTATCAATGAAAGTCCATGCGAGAGAATTTGTTTCGTAACCTTGATATGTCCCTGTTCTATAATAAATTTTCATATAACCATTAATACCATCAAGATTGCCGGCAAATTGAGTAATAGTAATTGTGTTTAATGCTGTTATATTAAACATATTTCCATCTTGCCCGTTTCCACCGGCAAAAAGTGTTGATAAGCTATCGGGAATATTCTGTATATTACTAATTTCAATAAACAAATCACTTTCGCCAGTATTATATATAGTCAATGGTAGTGTTGTAGAATCACAGCACCCGGCTATTGTAACATTTAAGGAGTCGGGGCTAAAAGAAATATTGGGTGCAGATAATGCAAAACCCGTAAGGCATATGCTTGTATCTGCATCATTATTATAAATTATAAGAGTGTCATAATAATTTCCTAATGCTGTTGGGGTGAACGAAATAGTAACCAGTGCTGAATCGCCTGACAAAATCGTTAAAGCATTAACATCTGTGTTAAATTCACTTAGTGATGTTGTCATATTGGTAATGAATAACGTATCACATCCGGTGTTGTATATTTGTAAAAAATTATTACTAGTAGTCCATTGCATAACAGAATCCAAACTAAGACAGATATCGGATAATTCTATTTGAGCGGTTCCGGTAACATTTAATGTACAAGGAACAGCAATTACAGGGGTGAGAGAATCATTTGAAATGATAAATATTTGTGTTATATTTTGCCCTGTAACGAGTCCGGTACTATTGAAATCAAGTTGGATATTTTCTGAATTTCCTGAACTGACAAGTCCCGAATCAGGAGAATATGTCAGCCATGATGCAGCTTCTCCCATGACAACAGACTGAAGAAATTCATTCATAATATTTAAAGTGGTTGCATCGGTTATATATCCGCCGCTTGTTGATGCATAAAGCAGATAATAAATTCTGGTTGATGAGTTAAGACCGGTTATACGATGCTGGTCATCATTAGTATTGGTAGAATATGTCTGTGCAATGCCCGGTTTATCTTCAACGATTATTAAATGATTTATAGATGGGTCAGTTGCATTGTAAACTCTTTTTACAAAACCTTTAAAAGTGGCACCACAAAATTGGGCAGTAAGGACTGATGCATCGACATTTCCACTGCCGTCGGCGCCGTTATTTCCCGTGATTTCAAAATAATCAATATTGTTAATATCGGCAGCAAAAACAAATAATCCTGTGTTTTTTCGGGTAAAATATTGTCCTCCTGACCCCATGGCAGCACTTGTGATAATAAGATTATCAGAATATGACAATTGGGTTTCAAGACTGGTATTAAGATAATTCGCCCCGTCATACATATCATTTCCGCCATCATTGATATTATTACCTGTAATACCATCGGTAAAGGAATACATATTTGGTACAAGAGCCGTAATTGCGGTATAATTCTGATTCAATTTGCTCAATATCTGTGAAAGCGGAGGTATTCCACCACATGATTCAATATAAAAATTCAAATCACCAGTACCGGTATTTGATATTGTCAGAATATCTGAAAGTAAATCATCACAACTCAGATTAGCTGTAAATGACGGTTGTGACACATTTATAACCGGTTGGCTATAAAATTTTACCGATGTAAGTAAAAATACAATGGTTAAACTTGAAAATAATAAATGTTTCATAGTGGTAATTTTTTTATTTATTAATAATATTATCTTTTTAAGAATTGTCATTCCGAGCGGAGCGAGGAATCTCTACTTTTTGAGACAATACTAATTTTAATAAATGACAAAATTAAACTAAAGGTGAATACTAACCTATAAAAATTATGTTTAATTTAATGAATTCGTACTAAAAAACCGAATGCTAAATTATTTTTTAATAAAAATAAATTGTCCACCTTCATCACCTGTATTTTTAATAGGCAGGAATTTAGGAGATT
>JACQWN010000519.1 GCA_016209245.1 Bacteroidia bacterium | reverse complement strand
AGCCGCGAAGGCTTGCCCGGAGGAGATGCCAAAGACCGCCACGGCGACAGCGATTGCCAGTTCAAAGTTATTGCTTGCGGCAGTGAACGAAAGCGTAGCGGTTTTGGAGTAATCGGCTCCCACCAGCTTGCCCATGAAGAAACTGACGATGAACATCACTACGAAATAGATCAACAGCGGGAGGGCGATCCGTACCACGTCTAGCGGCAGTTCCACGATCACGTCGCCTTTGAGCGAGAACATGACAAGAATAGTAAAAAGTAAAGCAATTAAAGTGATGGGGCTTATTACAGGGACAAATTTAGAGTGATACCATTCTTTACTTTTTACACGAATCATAACAAACCGGGTTAAAAATCCTGCAATAAACGGAATACCAAGATATATGAAAACACTTTTTGCAATTTGGCCTATGGTAATTTTTTCTACAGCATCGTTAGTTGGAATGCCAAACCAACCGGGCAAAACAGCGATAAAATAGTAGGCATAAACCGAGAAAAATAAAACCTGAAAGATTGAATTAAAAGCGACTAAACCTGCTGCATATTGAGTGTCGCCTTTTGCCAGTTCGTTCCACACAATTACCATTGCAATACAACGGGCAAGGCCAATCATTATAATTCCATACATATAAGGTAAATTGGCGTTATTTTCTCCGGGGAATAATTTAAAAAATATTACTGCCAGAGCAAACATTAATACAGGGCCGATTAACCAATTTTGAATGAGGGAAAGCCCCAATACTTTGTAGTTTTTAAATACATCGCCAAGGCAATTGCAGGAAATAAATAACCTGTGAAAACACCGATAAACATTGCAAGAAAAATCCACAGGGTTAAATACCTGTCAAGAAATTTTAAGCGTTTTTTCTTTTCTTCCATACTATTACAATTTGAAAGTTATACAATTTGATGCTTTGACAAGCTCAGCATAAAAAATTTGAAAATAATTTTGATTTCATCACTTTTTGTTTACTATAGAATTTATTTGTCCGTTTTCAAGATGTATTTTTACATTACCATACCCGGCAGCAACAGGGTTATGCGTTACCATAACAACTGTAATGTTTTTCTTTTCGTTGATGTCTTTTAAAAAATTAAGAATTTCAACAGATAATGCAGGGTCTAAATTTCCTGTGGGTTCATCGGCAAAAATAACAGATGGCGAATTAACCAAAGCCCTTGCAATGGCAACTCTTTGTTGCTGTCCTGCTGAAAGCTCACGGGGATAATGATTTTTTCTGTTTCCTAAATCAACATTATCAAGCGCTGCTTCTGCTGTTGATTTCTGTTTAGACTTGCTGACATTATTTAAAGACAAAGGTAACATCACATTTTGAATGGTAGTGAGATAAGGGATCAGAGCAAAACTTTGCATAATGAAACCTACATTTTTTCTTCTGAAATGTGCAAGTTCGCTGTCTGGGACATGGGTTAATTCTTTTTCAAGAAAACTGAATGTGCCGGATGTAGCCCTGATTAATCCTGCCAGAGTAAGCAACAAAGTTGTTTTACCTGAACCTGACGGACCTGTGATTGTAACAAAACTGCCTTTTTCAACAGAGAGGGAAATATTTTTAATAGCATCTACAACACCGTCTTTATGGCGATAGGATTTTGATAAATTCTGAGTTTTTATAATATTCATAATTACCTGTATTATTTATAAATTTGCAGCAAACCCCGCATATAATCACAGCACATAACGAGTTATATGCTGTGATTATGTGCGGGGTAAAATTTGTGAATTATTCAGGTTTACTCCTCCTGCATATTTGAAAAAGGTTCAATTTTCGCAGCGAAATAGGTAGGAAGCAATGAACCTAAAATTGATATACCGATTGAAATTAAAACAGCCCATAAAATAAACAGAGGAATGGGCGAAACTTGTATTTGTGCAAAAACAGGTCCCATATAATAAGCAGCAATTGTTCCCAACAGATAACCCAAAACACCGCCGAATAATCCTAAAACGGTTGCTTTAACTAATAAGATTTTATAAATCTCGCTTTTTAAAGTAAGAATTATTATCAGAAAAATAATTGAAATTTTATTCATCATTTTATTGGTTTCTATTTGTGTTGAAACGATCTGATTGATGGTTGTAATGCGGGTATCGGGCAGAATATTTCTTAATTTTCCAAGTAATCCATCTGAAATTGCATTGCAGCAACCCATAATTTCAATTGCACTGATTTGATTTTCTATTCCAAAAATATCTTGTGCTGCTTTGAGGTTTATAAAAATCCTGTCATCGTCAACAGTTCCGGTTTCATCAAGAAGTTTTGCAATGGTAAATTCATTGTCCTGAATTTTTAGTTTATCCTTTTCTTTCAGGTTAAGTGATTTTGCAACCTGTGCGCCTAATAAACATTCAGCATAATTAAGAGTGTCAACACCTTTGCGTTTCAACTTTTTATCTTCGCACCCACGACTTTTAGTTTCTCCTTTTGAAGGGGCGCAGCTTGCCTGTAATTCTTTGCTAAAACCTGTTGTCTGCCATAGCGGTTTTGATGCAATTTCGTTTTTGGGTTGTATACCTGTGAGGACAAATTTTTTATTATTAATAATAATACGCCTTGTGAGTTTGGGCGATAAATTATCAACTCCTTTTAAATCCGATGTAAGAATTTTTTCAACATATTCCATTGGTATAGTTGGGGCGTCAATATCGGAAGTGTAATAATCGTCAATACTTGCAGCCTGTGGAAGTACAAGAATATTTGCACCGAGGTTGTCTAATTTCACGGCAACTGCTTTTTCGGAATATACATTAATAGTTCTTATACCAACTATAACCCCAATTCCTATT
The DNA here is from genome assembly GCA_016209245.1 of Bacteroidia bacterium. GTDB lineage: Bacteria > Bacteroidota > Bacteroidia > Bacteroidales > BM523 > JACQWN01. The sequence goes on along the minus strand of JACQWN010000519.1, from coordinate 2,915 downwards.
ACGATTGCCATTAAACTTGAAATAAGTTGCGATTTCTTATTGATTTTGCGGTAGATTCAAGGGTTCCTGTATATTGACCCTTTCCATTAAAAACCAATACCGTAGTTTTTGTAAGGTCGGGTTTTATTAAAGCTAAAAAATTAATTTCTTCTTTGCTGTCAACATCTACGAAAACCTGAGTGGCTTTATTTCCTAAGCTGGTAATTGCTTGTTTACACTCTGCTTCAATGGTAGTTTTGTCTTTCGCATTTTTTTTACCGCAAACAATAAAAGCAGGTTTGTCGTTTTCAAAGCCCAGTAATACTTCTGCCTGAGTTTTTGTAGGCAGGAATGATAAAAGTTTTTCTACAGTTGCATCTTTAGATGTGAGGCCGCCTGATGCCACACCGTTTGAAGCAAGAACCAATACCATTGGCAGAGGAGCACCGGCCAACCTGTATTTTGAAATTAAATCAGCATTGGCTTTATCGTCACGGTCTAATTTAATAACAGCGGTTTTTTTCGCTGTTTTTTGTGCATCTTCAACAATCTTTAATAGGCCATCCGTGCCTGTGGCTAATTTGTCCGTAACAATCAGGTAAATAGACTTACCTGCTTTTTGAGCTTTTTCGAACTCTGCTTTTGCACCTTGTGCAAAAATGTTTGATATAACAAACATTGTGCAGATAAAAACAAGTGATAATTTTTTCATTTTATTACTAACATTTTACTTTTCGTTTAATTTTTTGAGAAAAAAATTGAGCATAAGTTTTTTGGGCTTTATCCCAGTTTTCTTTATTAATGCAATATTTTACTTTGGGATATTCAATTGTGCCTTGTATTAAACCTGCCTTTTTTATCTCTTCCCGAATATGCTACCGATTCCTTTTTGAATTTTCGAAACCGTATCCATCCCTTTTGTCAGAAGCTCCGAATCAATATCATGATATTTTTCATACCTGCTTATTATCTCGTTAATCATTGGATAGATTATAATAATTGAATTTTTCTTAAAATATTTATCAAGCCGTTTCGGAATTTGTTCAAAGTCATTTGTGTAAGAAACAGCGCCTTTACGCGGAGAAACAATTATTAACAGGTCGTCGCGTGAAATATTATCTGAAAATTTACGCAGGTTTTCAGGAAAAGCAAATTCCTGAAATAATACGGTGACTTTATGCCGTGTATTTTTCAGAAATTCAACTGTTTCATGCCTTGTAGCGCTTGAGCAATAAAATTCGATTCCGGTGCTTAATTCACCGGCAAGATAAAAGATTTTATTAAGCCAGTAATGAAACCCTTTTTCCAATTCTATGGAAGGCGGACAAATTAATTTTATTTTTCTGCAAGTGTTGACGGGCTTTTTCAGAGTACATAAAATAATATTTTTTTCAACAGTTTCGATAATATTAATGATTTTATGACCAAAAATTTTATCCATTAATGATTCTTTTTCGGGCCATCCCATTATTATTGTATCGGCAAAAATTTCCCTTGAAGTTCTTATTATTCCGTTAGCAATATTTATATCAATTGTCACGAGCGGTTTAAGCAGGATATCTGTTGAGGAAATATTCCTGATGGAATCGTCCAGTGTCTTTTTCACCTTGATAAAATTGATTTCAGCTTCATTATCATCGGTAACTACCGAAAGCAAATTAACAGGATAAGGCGATTTTTTATCTTTGATTAAGATAGTGAAATCAATTAATGATTCAAGATTATTAAAATTTGCAATAGGAATTAAAATATTTTCATGCTGTTTTGTAAGTATATCAGTTTTAATATCCGATGCTTCGCCTGAAGATAAGATTTTTTTTGCTGCATTTTCAGTAACAAATGAAGCCACAATACAAGTAATAAGGATAAGTATAATAGTGCCGTTAAGTATGTTTTCATCAATTATACCGGCTTTATATCCGATTAAAATAATGGCAAGAGTTGCTGCAGCATGCGAACTGCTTAATCCAAATATTAATTGTCCCTGTAATTTTGAATATTTGAAAAGTAATTTAGTAATAAAAGCAGCGCCATATTTCCCCAGAAGAGCAAAAAACGATAATGTAAAAGCTATAATCCATGCCATTGGTCCATTTAATAATACACTGATATCAACGACCATTCCGACGCTGATAAGGAAAAACGGAATAAAAATGGCATTTCCGACAAACTGCAGTCTGTTCATCAATACCGACGAATGAGGTATTAACCGGTTTAATGCTAATCCTGATACGAATGCTCCGATTATCGGCTCTACACCTGCTTCCTGCGCTAAGAATGCTGCAAAAAATACTATGGAAAGAACAAAGATATAATGGGAAGTTTTTTCCGCTTCAAGCCGAATGAAAAACCATCGGGCAATACGCGGAATTATTAGAAACATGATTAATATAAATACAATTAACGAAACACCAAATCTGAGCCAGAATTCAGGAGTCAGATTCCCTTGATTTGTTCCTAAAATTATTGCAAAAAGAATAAGAACAGCAGTGTCGGTAAATATCGTACCCCCTACAGTAATAGCTACAGCTTCATTCTTTGAAATTCCAAATTTAGATACAATAGGATATGCCACAAGCGTATGTGTAGCAAACATGCTGGCAGTTAATATGCTGGCATTAATATCATAATCTAACAAATAATAACAGGTTGGAACACCAAGCAGGATAGGAATTGTAAAAGTAAAAACGCCGAAACCAAGGCTTTTAAATTTATTTTGCCTGAACTCGTTCATATCGAGCTCAAGCCCTGCAATAAACATAATGTACAGAAGCCCGATTGTCGAAAATAAATCAATAGCCGAAGTTTTTTCCAGGATATTAAGGCAATGCGGGCCAATAATCACTCCTGAAATAATTAAGCCGATAATGCCGGGAATTTTTAATTTTCTTAATAAAATGGGCGATAGGAGAATGATGAAGAGTATTAATGAAAAT
>JACQWN010000518.1 GCA_016209245.1 Bacteroidia bacterium | reverse complement strand
TCAATATTGCTCTAAAACTGGGATTGATACATCATTAGTGGTTTCAGTAGTTTTCCCCGAGCTTATCAGGTATTCATATTTATCAGATTTTTTTGAAACTTCAGCTCTGGAACTGATTTATACTGAATATGGATGCGAAGCCGCTGATTTTTCAATAGGCCGTTTTCAAATGAGACCTTCCTTCATTGAAAATCTTGAAAAATATGTTGCCGGTAATTCCGACCTGATAAATAAGTATGGTTTTATTTGTGACTTTATTGGCGATTCTCAACCTAAAATACGGGCAGAGCGGATAGCGCGGCTAAAAATATTGAAATGGGAATTAATCTATATCTGTTGTTTTGCAGATATTATAGCCAGCAAATTTCCCAATGTACAACAGAAAGAGCAAAAGGAAAAAATCAAATTTTTTGCATCTGCATATAATCATGGGTTCGATACAAGCAGTAATGAAATTATCAACTGGATTGATGCAAAATATTTTCCTTTTGGACAAAGCGCTACCTGTGTACAATATTCATATTGCGATATCGCTTATGATTTTTATGAACATTAATTCGTAATTCGTAGGTTCGTAACAAATTCGTACTTCGATGGAATAATTAAAATATAAATACATAAAACACTTACTGCTATGAAAACAATAAATAAATCACGGTTGAAAAGCATTGAAGGATTATACATCCTGGCTGCAACGGCAGTATGCTTTTCATGTTCGCAAACCAAAACAACGTTGATAGACCCTCCTATTCCATCGTTGGCGCCTGAATATTCCTCCTATATAATTAACAACGATACAGGGGGCAAAATAACGTTAAATTCAGGTACGACTATTACAATTCCGGCAAAGGCAATAGTTGACAGCATAGGAAACCCCGTCAAAGGAAATGTTGAAATCAGATACAGGGAATTTCATGATGCAGCAAGTATTTTTTTATCAGGAATACCCATGCATTTTAACGATAACGGAAAAAATAAAAACTTTCAAACTGCTGGCATGTTCGATATATATGCTGCTCAAAATGGAAAAAATATGAAAATCGGTTCAGGTAAAAATATTAATGTAAGTCTTGGTTCTTTTACCGATGGCAATGATTATGATTTCTGGTATCTTGACCAAAACGCAGGTTCATGGAAATATACCTCACGGAGTGATGCCGATTCAAATATTACAAAAATTGAACGTAAAAAAGAAATTGATAAGCTGCAGAATGTCCTGCAATCGTCAATTAAAATACCATTTGACAGTAGCTATTTTGTATTTAATTATAACAGCATTCTGGATATTTATTACAACGAAGATTACTTCCGCTTATATGAAAGGCATGATAAAGATAAGCCAAAAGTCATCAGTAAAGCGCAAAAGTATGGATTGCAGTGGTATGACATTTGCCCGAATGAATATATTGTCTATCACGGACTTTGGGTCAGCGGCGGATTAATGGTTTGGAAAATGCAACCGGACATTAAATTTCCCGACTGGGCCGACGGTTCATCTTATCAAAATAAAAATAACGACAATTCGGGTTATTATATCAGCTCCGCATTAAAAAATATAAAAGGATACAATTATACAATCTCTTTATATCTTGTAAAATGGTGGCATCTTTATAATAATGACGGTGCTTATATAAAATACTGCCGTGATACTATAAAATCGTTCTCAACCCGGATTGAAGCTGTAATGCCGTTAAAAATTTTGTTCGCTTTTACTCCCGAATATCTTACAAAAAATTATGATGAAGCAATGAAAAAGATGCTCGAAGAACAGGAACGATTAAAGCAGGAAGCTGATTTTTTAAGAACCGCCTCTATCAATCAGTTTGGTATTTATAATTACGACCGATTTCTTAAAGATTCAAATAACATTATAATTAATGCAGTATTTGAATTTAACATAACTTTTAATAATGAGCTTGTAGATATTAACACTGTATTTTGTATTACCGGCGATAACCGCAGCGTTATCAAATATCATGAAAGAGAGTGGGATAAAGTTGCAATTTTTCCAGGAGTAAAAGCAAAATTTCTGGCAGTGCTTCCTGGTAGTGCAATTGCTGTATTTAGCGTTCAAAGATATTTAAAAATTAATACGGATTCTCTCCGAGCCATAGAAAATCCTGAATATTCTTTTAATATGAAGGCATTGCCGGGAACTGTAAGCTCAGAAGAATGTTTCCGTAAGGATTTGATTGATTACCAGATATTTAACAAATTCAATTAAAAAATAATTTGTGAAAATCTGTGTAATCTGTGGCTTAATTTTCTATTTTCCAATTTATATTTAGTTTATAATCAATCATTTAAATACCGTGAACGGTTACAAATAATATTTAGCCACAATATTCTTTTTTCATAAATGATTAATAATTTTCATAAATTTGTATTTTATTAATTAATTTAATTTTATGTCAAAGGAATTTAACATTACCGGAACATGTATCCCCGAAATGCATTACATGGTTAATATTTCGGAGAAGCTTAGACATATTATTGAATTAATAGAAAAGAAAAAATACTTTACTATCAATAAACCTCGACAATACGGTAAAACTACAACACAATATCTTCTTGAAAAAGAGCTAAAAAAAAGAGAAGATTATCTGGTTATCCGTATTAGCTTTGAAGGTATAGGTGATGATGTTTTCAAAGAAGAAACATCATTTTCTAAGTGCTTTATCGAAATGTTAGCTCAGGATATTGATCTTTTTGATAATAATTTGTCACAATTTCTCAGTTCAAAAATTGAAATGGCAACCGATCTTAAATCAACCTCACAAATAATTACACAATTGATTATAAAATCCGGAAAGAAAATAGTACTGATGATTGACGAAGTTGATAAAAGCAGTAATAATCAGTTATTTTTAAGTTTTTTGGGTACATTACGAACTAAATATTTATTGAGAAACGAAGGTAAAGATTTTACTTT
>JACQWN010000517.1 GCA_016209245.1 Bacteroidia bacterium | reverse complement strand
CCTTGCTCTGATTTGATTGTTTGCACATCAACTATTTCGTTTTTTTCGGAAATAGTATAAACTCCGTAAAATTCACAATGGCCAAAATGGTCATCAATTTGGTTACTTTTTGTAACAGGAACTGCAATTTTCATTTTTACCTCCTTTATTTATTAACATTTTTACAACTGCCATCGCGTTTGCGTAAGCGCAAGCGTTGCGGGTGACATTCTGTGTTACTCTGATTTTTTTCATTGACACTGTCCGTTTGGTTTTGTTCTTGTCCATGACGGTGTCTGTGTTTGTTCCCGCCATTACCTTTGCCTTGATCTTTCATAATAACCTCCTTTTTTAAATATGAAATAATTAATTAAACTTTGAGCTTATTTTGCGAATAAGTTCATTATAAATGCTCAATATTTCGGGACGTTTACTGAAATCTGATAAAAAACCTCTATCACTTGCATCGCATAAATCCTGAATAAGTGGAATTTGTAAAAGTAATTCGCTATTAAACTTTTTTGCCAGGTATTGTCCGCCACCTTTGCCAAAAAGAAAATATTTTTCATCCGGATGTTCTAAAGGAGTAAACCATGACATGTTTTCTACGATACCTAAAACAGGTTTATTTATATCCGGATTTTTAAACATTGTAATAGCTTTTTGTACATCGGCAAATGATAATTTCTGTGGAGTTGTAACAATAATAACACCGTCTATATCTACTTGCTGGCATAATGTTAGAGGTATATCCCCGGTTCCGGGCGGCAGGTCAACTACCATGTAATCTATTTCACCCCAATCGGTTTCGCTAAATAATTGTAACAAAGCGCTTGATGCCATTGGTCCACGCCAAATCAACGCTTGTTCGGGATTTACCAAAAAACCAACAGACATTAGTTTTATTTTGTTTTTTTCAAAGGGTATCATCACATGCTTTTCTCCGCGTTGTTCAATGAGTAAATGCTGATTTTCCAGACCAAATAATATTGGTATTGAGGGACTATACAAATCGGCATCAACTAAAGCAGTTTTGTAACCGCTTTGTGCAAATGTTAATGCAAGATTAGCTGCAACGGTTGATTTTCCGACACCACCTTTCCCTGAAGCTATTGCAATAATATGCTTCACATTTGGTAAGGTTACTTTCTCTATTTTGTGCATTTTTTATTTTTCAAGTTATTATTTTTTTTCGTATTGTTCTATCGCTTTTTTTAAGGTTAGCACGGCTAACCGTGCACAGTGGACTTTCTGCACCGGCATTGCGCCCAGATGGTTTAGTATATCGTTCTCGTCCAACTTTTCACAATCATTCAGCGTTTTACCATTTATCATCTTAGTAAGAGCGGAACCTGATGTGAAAGAGCCTGCACATCCTATAGCCTGGAATTTTGCGTTCGTTATGACATCCGATTTAATCTTCAGAAATATTTCCATCGTATCGCCACAGGGGCCTGTAAATACGGAATGGGCATCCGGGTTTTCGATACTGCCGACATTTAAGTGATTTTCATAATATTCTATAGCCCTGTCCGAATACCCAGACGTTTTTTAATAAATTCCGTATCCCACTCATATTCAACACACTTCTATTGCCTTTACCGCCACCTGTATGCCGCCGTTTTCCCTGTCCTTTTCCAAGTTCGCCGGTTTCTTTTTGCTCGGTTTCATTTTTATGGCATTTACCGAGTTTTCTTCCTGTTTTTGGTCCTTTTCCTTCGGGACCTGTATGGTTTAAATGTGACATATAACCTCCTTTTTTAAATATAGTTTTGTTTTAAAATTCAATACCTTCTCTTGCTTTAATGTTTTTATCGGCGTAATAATGCCTGATATTCAGCATTTCGGTGACAAGGTCGGCGCTTTTTACCAATTCATAAGCAGCAGTCGTTTTACCTTTGCCATCTCCCGAATAAATGTGAATTTGTCCTTTCATAAATTTTGATTTTTTATTTTATAGTATGTTTATTATTATTTGAAGAATATACGTGCTTAAAATATTCGCAATCATTTGTGTTGTCAAATTGTAATTTTAATTCTTCGGCTTTTCGTTTTGAATGTTCTTCGATGTTTTCAAAAAATTCCGTTCCACCCGATACATCAAAAATGCTTTTTAATTCGGCTAATGCTTCATCAGGTATTTTACGCATTGCTCCAACTCCTTCGCCTTTGTAATTACCACCACATCTTTCGTAAACTTCTTTTGCATTTTTTCTAACCCAATCCCAAACCGGACCTTGTTCGGGGTGCATTTCGGTAGTAATACGGTCAACAAACATGCAGTATCCGCTTTTGAGAATTTCTTCACCGACTGTTCGTTTTATTGCCAATGATTGGCGACCTTTTTCACTTTCAACAAAATAGCCCGATTGATGCGAGAGATGACGTAAAGCTTGGATAATATAGCCCGGTGTATTGTCCCTTGGACAACGGGTTTTGCACGATAAACATTCACCACAGTACCAGATAGTGTCACTTTTTAAAAGTTCTTTAATTCTATTGTTGTCCTTGCTTTGGACAGTATTGACTATAAATCTCGGATCGTAATTGTAAAATTCAGCTGCTGGACATATTGCTGTGCAAGTTCCGCAGTTAATACAGGCGTTCAGACCTTCAATAAAGCGAACATCTTTTCTTAAAATTGAATATAAATCTTCAGTCATTTATCTTTGATTGGTTTAAGTTGATTAACTCGTTTTCGCTATATAATAAACAATTTTTACATTTAATATGATTATCTATACCTTGTATTAATTTATAACATTTCTTACATCTCCACCAATCTTGCTCCAATTGATAATTACCACCTTCAATTTCAACCGCTTTACCTTCAATAAGAGCTTTTGCAATAATTTTTATCGCTTTATTATAAACGCGGGTCAAAGTAGGGCGAGAAATGTTCATTCGTTTCGCTGCTTGTTCCTGTGAAAGCATTTCATAATTGACTAATCTTATACTTTCGTATTGTTCAAATGACAATCTGATAGTTTCTGTTTTGCACAACCGGATACCATATGGCTTAAATCCTTTCATTAATGGAGGGCTGCAAATTTTTCTGTTTTTCTGTGGTCTTGCCATTATTCATTGATAATTTTAGATTTCACAAATAAATATTTTCTGCAAAGATAATGAACCTGTGTTCATAATCCAAAAAAATTATTTATATTTGTAAAAAAATATTTTGCACTATGAATGAAAGGATTAGTAAATCAGAAACAAGACAGTTTAAAGTCATTTTTCCAAATACTTTAAATGACCATGATACTTTATTCGGCGGAACTGCTATGCAATGGATGGATGAAGTAGCTTATATCACTGCAATACGATTTTCAAAAAAGAAAATGGTTACTGTTTCGGCTGAGAATGTTCAATTTTTATTACCAGTGAAATCAGGTACGATTGCTGAAATTATTGGAAAGGTAACAAAAGTAAAAAATGTCAAGATTGAAATTAATGTTGAAATATACATTGAAGATATGTATACTGATAATAGACAAAAAGCTGTTGATGCTCTGTTTTCTTTTGCAGCAATTGATAATGAAAATAAACCTATCCCTTTAAATATTAAAGAGTGTTCAAGTCAAAACGTAATGCTAAACACACATCGAGGTGTATAAACCGTCTATATGTCACAAATATAATAACTTTTTTAAATTATGAACATAAGTTCATTATTTTTTTTATTTTTGCACAAAAACATTATATAGTGAATTTTTATGAATTTAACACAATTGAAAGAAGGAGAAAAATGTAAGGTTGTTGATATTCTTGGTGGTCGTAATATGATAAAAAGATTAGAAGCATTAGGAATCAGAACAGAAATAGAAATTACCAAGATTAATTCGCAGTTTTTACGGGGGCCTGTTATCATTCAAATTGGAAATACTCAGGTTGCTGTTGGTTATGGTATGGCAGTCAGAATCATTGTTGAACCCATCTATACAAAAACGGTGTAAATTTCCGCATTTTGTTCCGATTTATTTGGAATGATAGAGACGCCCAATTTGGGCGTCTGTACATTCCGTTTGTTCCATATATAGGCATTAAAATAATACGGAAATTTATCCCGTTTCATGTATAAAAGTAAATATAAATATAAGAACAGGGTATGAAGAAAATATTGCTTATAGGAAATCCAAACGTTGGCAAAAGTGCAATATTCTCACGTCTTACAGGGCTTGATGTTATTACTTCTAATTACCCCGGCTCAACAGTTGATTTTACTAAAGGATTTTTGTCAACAGGTAAAGAAAAATATGAAATTATTGATATTCCCGGAACTTACACACTTGAGCCCACATCAAAAGCGGAAGAAGTTGCAGTTAAAATGCTTGCTGAAGGTAGTGATTTAATAATAAATGTCATTGATGCCACAAATTTAGAAAGAAACTTAAATCTTACTCTGCAATTATTAAAACAAAATATCCCTGTCATTATTTCACTTAATTTTTGGGATGAAACAAAGCACCTTGGAATTTCTATTGATGTAGCTGAATTTGAAAAAAAGTTAAATATTCCTGTTATTCCTACCTGTGCGTTGACAGGGGAAGGTATAAAAGAATTGATAAACAGAATACCTTGTGCAAAGTCAAAAATCTATGATTACGAAGAAGAAGAAAAATGGCATGAAATAGGAAATATTGTTACCCATGTACAAAAATTATCTCACAGGCATCATACTTTTCTTGACAGATTAGAAGAAATATCCATCAGACCATTGACAGGCATCCCGTTTGCTTTAATAATTCTTTTTTTGACTACTTTGACAGTCAGATTTATTGGCGAGGGACTGATAAATTATATACTTGAGCCGTTATTTAATAATTTCTACCATCCGGCAATTATTTAATAATTTCTACCATCCGGCAATTATCTATACAGTAAAAGCAATTTTACCTTATGAATTTATTCAGCACTTGCTTCTTGGCACAACACCCGAAGTAATGCAATCATTCGGTTTATTGACTACAGGTATATATATCCCTTTGGTTATTGTTTTACCTTATATATTTTCATTTTATTTAATTCTAAGTTTGCTTGAAGATATTGGATATTTACCACGGTTAGCAGTTTTATTGGATTTTTTACTTCATAAAATAGGTCTTCATGGATATGCCTCTATTCCCGTAATTCTCGGACTTGGTTGTAAAGTTCCGGCTATGCTTTCTATTCGTATTTTAGAAACAAAAAGAGAAAAAATAATTGCTACCGTATTAGTCCTCATGATTGCGCCTTGCATGCCTCAAACCGCTTTAATAATAAGTTTAATAGCGCCGCATGGCATTCAGTTTATTATACTGGTATTTTCAATTTTCTTTTTTATTGCCGTATTAAACAGTTTTATTCTTAATAAGCTCATTAAAGGCGAGGCACCCGAGTTATTTACTGAAATACCGCCGTATCGTATTCCGTATTTACCAATGGTATTAAAAAAATTGTGGATCAGATTAAAGGCTTTCATTAAGGAAACTGTGCCAATGATAATTGCCGGTATGTTTATTATCGGAATTTTGGATATTTCAGGTGTTACAAATTTTCTTGCCACCATTTTTGGTCAGCCGATAACAAATATTTTAGGACTTCCCAAAGAAACCATATCCGTAATGATTTTAGGATTTTTACGAAAAGATGTCTCTATTGCTTTACTTGTACCATTTAATTTAGATATTAAACAACTTATAATTGCTTCTGTATTTATGGTACTGTATCTTCCCTGCATTGCAACATTTTTTACTTTAATAAAAGAGATGGGAATTAAAAATACATTGATAATTGTGTTAATCATGTTGATTACTGCAATTGCTATTGGTGCATTACTTAACATTATTTTTTAATTTTTTACAAAATTGAGAATAGATATACTTACACTATTTCCTAAAATGTTTGAAAGCCCTTTCTCTCATTCTATTATCAAAAGAGCGAAAGAAAAAAACATAGTAGAAATATTTATACATAATATTCGCGATTATGCAACTAACAAGCATAAAAAAGTTGATGATTATGCTTTTGGTGGTGAAGCAGGAATGGTGATGATGATAGAACCAATAGATTTGTGTATAAAAAAACTTTTATCCGAACGCTCTTACGATGAAGTAATATATATGAGTCCTGCCGGTGAATTATTAGAACAACGAACCGCCAATCATCTTTCTACTTTTAATAACATTATTATTCTTTGCGGACATTACAAAGGTATTGATGAGCGAATACGCAAACATTTAATAACAAAAGAAATTTCGGTGGGTAATTATGTGTTGTCGGGAGGCGAGGTGGCTGCTATGATTTTTTGCGATGCTATCATCCGACTAATACCAGGCGTGTTGAACGATGAAACTTCAGCGCTGTCCGACTCTTTTCAAAATGAACTTATTTCGCCGCCAGTATATACTCGTCCCGCCAATTATAAAGGATGGAAAGTGCCACCGGTATTATTATCGGGGAATGATAAAAAAATTGAAAAATGGAAAATGCAGCAATCAATAAAAAGAACAAAACAACGAAGACCGAAATTGATCAAATAAAATTTAAAATAATTAGGAATTAGGAATTAGGAATGAAAACAGAAAATGTAATACAAACCAAAAGTTATGCTTTTGCAATACGAATAGTGAATTTGTATCGTTTTTTATGTGAACAAAAAAAGGAGTTTGTGCTTTCAAAACAATTATTGAGAAGTGGAACATCTATAGGCGCTAATGT
>JACQWN010000516.1 GCA_016209245.1 Bacteroidia bacterium | reverse complement strand
TCCGCATTTTAAAAGTCGGATAATTTATAGTAAATTACCCCACCGAAGTACGAATAAAAATACGAACATACGAAGTACGAATTCGTAGTTCGTAACTTCGTAACAAATTCGTACTTCGATGGAATAATAAATGCGGAAATTTACACCGCACACAGTATAGATGGTAGCATTATCTAAAAAAGATGACAAAATTGCAGTTAACCCAAGTTGTTATACTGAATGAAATTGAATTTGCAAAAAAATATCAACTAATATCGCGAAGCAAATATCCATAAATATCTGATATTAATAGATATTTGTTGATATTTGTTGATATTATTTTTTGCAACCCTGATTTTTTTGAGCTTAAAACCTTACCCCTAATTTTAATGAAAGATTTCCAAAATAATTATCAATGGTTTTTGTATCATTTTGAACCCATTGTCCATTGTTATTTTCTTTTTGCTCTTGGTATGTAAACCATTTTGAATTATACATATTTATACTGCCCCAAAAAAATTTTTTTAAAATTCTAAATTGAAATCCCACTTCTATATTACAGAACAAGGAACCGGGATACACTGTATGAACTTCTCTAAACTGGTCCCATGAAAAATCATAGACAATTTTTTCAGATTTAAAAATTAAATAACCGGGATTAATACTTATAAAAGGTGTGGATTTACAATTTTTAAATAAAAACATTCGCAAATCAATAAATAATGGTATTGAATAATTCAGACAATGAGAATAATTATAACCGACACCTATGCCATAATATAATTTCTTGTTGAAATGGTATCCTAAAACATTTGAAATCCCTAAAGAATAGCCATTAGGATCAAGATCGTGGCCAATATTTATTGATAGTAAATTATAAATACCTTCATCTTTGCAAATAATTTTTTTTCCAGGTTTTTCTTTCTGTCTGACAACAGCGTTTGCTTCTTTATAAACGATGTTTTTAATTTTTTGTAATTCATAAACTATTACATTGTTATCAGGTAATTGGATTTTTATTGAAATATTTGGTTTTTGTTCTATAATGAATCCATATACTAATGAGCCATCTTTAAGAGTTATCCGGTCTTGTTCTGAAGACTTACTGACATAGTTGTTTACAACCTTTTCGATTTCTTCCATCTTAAATACAAAAAGATTATCATCGCCGGTTCTAAACTTTAGTGAAATTTGGGGTATCATTTCCACAATTACACCATCAATGACATTTCCCTTTTTTATTTCAATCGAAACAAATCTGTCATTAATGCTTTCATTAGTTAATTTTTCTATTTCCTCAAAATTAAATGAGAATTTATTTCCATCTGCAGTTCGAATTATAATTAAAGAATCAGGATATTCTTCAATCAGTGTACCGTTGATAATAGAACCATTTTTAAGATATACTTTATTAAGATAGTTATATTGTGCCTTTAATTGTATGGGGAAGATTATAAATAAATAAAACAGTTGAACAATCAACAATTTTTGCAATTTCATTATATGAGGTTTCATATTGGTTCTTCGGTATTTTTAGTGGAAATTAAATGTTCTATAACGGATAGAGTCGGTATTTATTTTTTTAAACCCCAACTCCTTAAAAATGGGCTATAACTGCGTATTACTCTTAAAACAAGCTCCGCTTCTGTTAAATTTTTTCGCAAATATTTGCGAGTTTTTTTTAAATACGATAAGTTATATAATTTGGTAACCATACATTAATCTAATAAACATACTTTCAAGCACTGCCCTGTTATAGCCCCTTTTTAAGGGGTTGGGGTTGAGAATGTTATTTCTTAAAACATCAGAACAGTGTGCTTCCTCCTGTATCATCACTAAGGTCAACACCTATCATTATTTCATGGGAACCGTAGGCATAACTGTTCAAGGGGCTGAAAGGCCAATCGAAAGCATATCCGAAATAAAAAATACCGGTTTTTATACCGAGAAGGCATATTAAATCTTTGTCGGAACGGAAAGATAGCCCTGCCCAGTATTTTTCATCGTATATACATCGAACATTCACGTCTATGTTAAACGGTGTCCTTTCGGTGCCTTTTAATAACAGCGAAGGTTCGAGATGAATCATTTTTGAGAGGACAAACAGGTATCCGCCGGTCAGGAAATAATGCCTGACCATTTTTGTTTCTTTTGTGGCATAATCGCCCAGTTTCATTTTAAATTCAATCAGTTGTGTGGCGGCAAGCCCGACAAAATATTTGTCGTTGTACAAACGCGCACCGAAGTTTGCGTCCGGAACAATTGCCGATTCATTTGTTTTCGACATTGCAGGGTCTTCTGTGTTAATCACTGTCAGGTCACTCATTTTTAACTGGTATTGAAACACGGTAAGGGAGATACCCATTGCAAGCTTTGATTTTATAACAGGCAAGTCGAGATGATACGCATAAGCGCCAAGAATACCTGTGCGTGCGACCGGTCCGAACTGGTCACGGAAAATGTAACCTCCGGCACCAACCTTTCTGCTTGAAAATAAAGTATGCCCGCTTAAAGCGAATGTCAGCGGAGCTCCGTCAATACCCAACCATTGCTGACGAACTGTCAGCCGTATCGGAAAATGCGGATCCGTACCTGCTTCAGCCGGATTAAGTAAAAATCCGTTGAACATGTACTGGCTGTACATGGGTAATTGCTGGGCTTTCAGTGCTAAAGCTGCTATTACCAGCATACTTGTAATTAATAATGTTTTTTTCATAATTTTTAGTTTAAGTTTTTTATTTTATACTGAATCAGTCCATTTGTTCAATGATTGATTTATACAGGTTTCTGTTTATCCAAAACCCTTTTTTTATTGTGGTATCAAGTAAAATTTTAAAATTATGGATTAACCCTGAGAGGAATTGAAAATAATTTTATGATTTGGCATATTTCAAGTCCTCTTTATAACTTTCAAAATCATAGTCTCTTTCGATTTTTCGCTTCCCAAGTTCTTCATGAAACTCCCATTTT
>JACQWN010000239.1 GCA_016209245.1 Bacteroidia bacterium | reverse complement strand
TTGCTAGTGTTGCGACAATTTAATTTTAAGACCTCACAGGTTTTAGAAACCTGTGAGGTCTGGATTAAAAAATTGTTTTCAATGTTTCATTTTTAAATTGTCAAGACACTAGTTTTATTATTTTGGAATTCTCAAAACCTCCAAATCTGTAATATTATATTCTGTTTTATTTTTTACTATTTCAACCGAAATATATTTTGGCACGGAACCCGAAGGAATGCTTCCTGTAGTATCGTCGGAATATGCAAAGATTTTGTACTTGCCTTTTCTTAGCCATTGAAAACGATAGTATCCGTTCGGGTCGGTTCTGAAATCATCGCTGTAAACCTCATCATCGCCGTAAATAATGTAAACTCTTTCTTCGGAAAGATAATAGGTGGTATCAACTTCCCAAGAGTCAGTCGCTCCATCATACCTTAAATCCAAGGCCTTGACCCTGCCTATTATTGCAGATGTTCCGCCTTCGCCGGCTTGTTTTTGACAGGAATTAAAAAAGAAAAGAAGCAATAATATAAAAAAATATTGTTGGGGCATAATTTTTTTATTCTTATTATACTGTTAAAGGGTTAAATTTCCACACCATTTTATACCGATATATGAAACAAACGGAATGTACAGACGCCCAAATTGGGCGTCTATCATACCAAATAAATCGGAACAAAATGCGGAAATTTACCCTTTTTATATATAAATAATGTTATACAATTACGGTTCAATTATAACTAACTTCCCATTTCCAAGATTTTCAGCTTTATCATTTTGCTTTAAATTAAGCTGAAAAAAATACACACCGGAGCTTAAATTTCCCCTTTCAATATTAATTTTAATACAGTTATTATTTATTTTTATATTTGATTGATTTCCTGACAGTGAATATAATTTCAGGAATTTTTTCCCGGTAATATTATAAATTACGAGCTCTATATTATTTCCGTACAAATTTATATTTTTTTCATTAATAACTGAAATTGTAGTTGAAGATGTAAAAGGATTTGGAAAAACATTTATATCAACCAGGTCGGATAAATGACTTTCATTATTAATATTAGCGATTCCATCATGGGTAAGATGATGAGCATAAATGTCGAAATTCAGAGTTCTTTTATCCTGCCATGCAAAAATAGCGCCTCCGCTGCCATCGGCAACATGCTTAGGGTTTGTCTGATTACTAGCTGCGATACCGGTTGCAACTCCGTTGTTTGTCCATTGCACTGTCCCGGCAGAATTTATCAGTTGGCTATAAATGCTGGCATTGGTATTTCCTTCACGCTCATCTTCCCAGACAATTATTGCACCCCCTAATCCGTCACCGATAATATTTGGATTTATTTGGTCTTCCCAAGCAGTGCAAATTGCGACGCCATTTGTTGTCCATTGTATTACTCCGGTCAAACTGACAAGCTGTGCATAAATATCAAAATATGTTCCTCCCCTCATATCTTTCCAGGTAATAATTGCACCATTAATATTTTCGGTGGCAATATCAATTGCGCTTTGACTTCCTGATGCAGTGCAAATTGGAATACCATTCGCCGTCCATTGACATATCCCCGAAGAATTAATTAATTGTGCATAAATATCATATGTGCCGCTTCTTTTGTCCTGCCATGCAATAATTGCGCCGCCCTGTGCATCGGGATCTATCTTTGGATTGTTCTGAGTATTGGAATAACCGCAGACAGCAACTCCATTACCTGTCCATTGTATAATTCCTGAAGCATTAATTCTTTGAGCATAAATATTATAGTCAACACCATTACGTTTATCTTGCCATGTAATAATTGCACCGCCCTGAACATCGGTTTCAATCCTTGGATTAATTTGGTCGTAAACGGCGGTACATATTGCAAGCCCCCCCGAAGTCCATTGAATAATGCCGTCTGAATTTATCCGCTGAGAAAAAATATCCCAATTTCCATTTATGGAATCCTGCCATGTAATAATGGCTCCGCCTGCGCCATCGCTTATATGCTTTGGATCCTGCTGCTCATAAGTTTTTACTACTATACCTAATCCATTTGCTGTCCATTTTACATTACCTGAAGAATCAACTCTTTGCGCGAAAATATCCCTGTTCCCGTTTCGCCAGTCCTGCCAAATAATTATACTACCGCCTGAACCGTCTTCTACAATAGCAGGTGCTGTCTGATGCGAACTCTGGGTGCAAACACCAATACCATTATTTGTCCATATTGTTATTCCTTGCGAATTAATTCGCTGAGTATATATGTCGGCATTTGTAATGTTATTGCGGTAATCGCACCATGTAATAATCGCCCCGCCCTTACTGTCGCTTATTATTCTTAAATCCTGCTGGTCGTTAGCAGGTGTTGCAACAGAGGTGTTTAATGCCGGATTTGAATTCCATTGGGCAATTGTATTGCTTTTAATTATAAGAAGCAAAAGAAAAAATTGAAATAAGGTTTTAATATTCATAGTATAAAATTTTGAAAAATGCTCAAAACTATTTATTTTTTTTGTAATTCAGATTTCTTAACCTGTATTATTCAGGTTAAAAAATGAATAAATACATGAAATAATTTTTTTTATATTATCTTTTTCAATATTATAATATAATGGTAATCGCAAAATTTTCTCACTTTCGCAAGTAGTCCATTTATCAATTCCATTAAATATACCATATTTTATCCCTGCCGGTGAAGAATGTAAGGGTATATAATGAAAAACTGCAAGAATTTCATTTTCTTTTAAATATTTAATTAATGAGGTTTTTATTTCTAAATTTTTGGTTTTTATATAAAATAGATGTCCATTATGCCGGCAATTATCAGGAACAAAAGGCAGTTCAATTAAGTTTTTTTCTTTTAATGGAATTAATTCATTAAAGTACATATTCCATGTTTTTAGCCTGTTATTATTTATTAAATCGGCATTTTCAAGCTGAGCGAATAAATATGCGGCATTAATTTCGCTTGGCAGATAAGAAGAACCTATATCTATCCATGTATATTTATCAACCTGTCCTCTGAAAAACTTTGAGCGATTTGTTCCCTTTTCTCTAATAATTTCTGCTTTTTCAACAAAAGCAGCTTTGTTTAATAAAATAGCGCCACCCTCTCCGCTGATATAATTTTTAGTTTCATGAAAACTAAAACATCCAATATCTCCGATTGTGCCCAGATATTTTTCTTTATAGGTAGCATAAACACCATGTGCTGCATCTTCAATCAGAATAAGATTATTTTTCTGACATATTTGCATAATTCTATCCATTTCACATGCGACACCGGCATAATGAACCACGACTATCGCTCTTGTTTTTGAGGTTATAGCTTTTTCCAACAGATTTTCGTCAATATTCATTGTGTCCGGTCTGATATCCACAAATACAATTCTGGCGCCCCTTAAAACAAATGCATTTGCTGTAGAAACAAATGTATATGAAGGCATAATTACTTCATCGCCATTACGGATATCAGCCAATATAGCGGCCATTTCAAGAGCATGCGTTCCTGAAGAAGTCAAAAGCGCTTTTTCACATTTTAAATTATCCTGCAACAGCTAATTTATTGCAATTATCCCATCGAAGTACGAACAAAATACGAACATACGAAGTACGAATTCGTAGTTCGTAACTTCGTAACAAATTCGTACTTCGATGGAATAATGAATGCGGTAATTTATCCCATTCGCAGTATAACCATTTAACCATTTAACCATTTAGTATAATTAAATCCAAAAATGAAAAAGATATTCTGTTTTTATTTTTTTAAAGCCATTTTTTTCATAGTATTTACATGCAGGTATATTGTCGCCTTGGGTAACAACTTCAATTTTAACACAATTTTTCTGAATAAAATAATTTTTAGCGGCAGCCATAAGTTTATTTCCGATATTTTGACGATGAAAAGTATAGTCAACGCCAACTAATCCGATATACCCTGTATAATTCCGGACATAAAGAGTAATCATACCATTAATAATATCATTTGTTTTATGAACAAAGACAATATCGGCCAACTCTTTTTGCATCGATTTATAAATCCATTCAGTATATAACCGTTCAAAGCTGCCCTTGGGGAAATGATTATCAGTTTTGAATCTGGAGTATTTTCCGCTTTCTAAAGCTAAATTAATTAATTGGGGAGCAATTTCTGATTTTGTATATATTTCAATGGTTTTATCCAATAAAAAATTATCCTGCCTATTAAGTGATAATCCATAAGTTGTTTTTTTATCGTATAAAAATCCATTCATCACCTTTGCAGCTAAAATATTATCCGGATATTGAGAATTTGCAAACCAATATGCTAAAACAAATTTTTCACATATAAGACGATTAATAATATCCTTTAATTGGCTTTCAGACAATACATCGGGTAAAATTCTGGCAATTTTTAATTTAAAAAAATCACTATCCCAATCTAAATATTTATAATCATCAGATATCATCAGGAAAATTTATTTTATCCTTTATAATAAATAAAGGTCTTTCTTTTACTTTTTCAAAAGTCTTCCCTATATATAATCCGGCTATTCCTATTATAAAAATAATAACTCCGGATAAAAACCATATAGAAACTATTAAGCTGGTCCATCCGCCAACCTTAATATCACCAAAAAAATAACGGAACATAACCACTATTGCAAACAGGAAAGAAAAAAGCGCCATAAAAAAACCGATTTTTACGGTTAATCTAAGAGGTTTATCAGAAAAAGCGAGCATAACATCTAAGGCGAGATTGATAAGATTTATGATATTATAAGAAGTTTTTCCTATTTCCCGTTCTGCATGTTCTACAGGAACAGATGTATTTTTAAAACCTACCCACTGCACCATAGAAGGAAAATATCTAATACTATCTTTCATAGTAAGGATTGCTTTAATTACATGGTTATGATAAATTCCAAAATTGCCTATAGTGATATCCTGCTTGGTTTTTGTAAGATAGCCAAGAAGAGCATAAAACAGGCGGGAAAACAATTTTTTCATAAATGTATCTTTTCGTCTTACCCTGCTTCCAAATACAATGTCAAAACCCTCAAGGGCTTTATTGTACAATTTAACAATTTCTTCGGGCTGATCTTGTAAATCACAATCCATTACCACTACCCATTCACCGGAGGAATTTTCAAGGCCTGCAGTAATAGCATAATGCTGACCAAAATTTCTTGACAGATTAATTCCTTTAATGCGGGTATCGGATATAGCGAGGGATTGAATAACTTCCCAGTCTTTCATCGGACTCGCATCATTAATAATTATTATTTCAAATGAAGAAATAATGTTTTCCATTGCTTTTATTAACCTGGCATAAAGCAAAGGTAATGT
>JACQWN010000480.1 GCA_016209245.1 Bacteroidia bacterium | reverse complement strand
ACCTAAGTCGTATCCTTCCGAAACAAGCTTAATATGCGAAACGCCGAATAAACCATTAATAAACCCAAAAACAGTTACATAAGCGAACCCGAAAGCGACAGTGCCTATTATAGTCGGACCAGCAAACCTGGCAACTAAAATACCAGTAAACGCTGTCAAAAAATATACAACAAATTTTGTCCCGAAATCGAAAAAAAATTTTTGTTTAAGCACTCCTGTTGATTTGAATTTATATCACCCTTCCGGGTGTAAGTTATTATTAGATTTTACGTTTTCTAAAATCATATCCTCTTTTCGCGAGTATGACTCCTGTTGATTGTTTAATATCTTGTCCCGTTTAAATTTTTGTAAACATGCTAATAAAATTGCAACATATATGGTTGTTTCTATTTTATCCCAATAGTTCGATAATTCAATAAAGCATCCGTATATTCTTATGAAATATGCCGTAAAAAATACAATTGAACATATAGAAAAAATAAATTCGAATCTGTATTTTTGAACAATTTCCAATTTTTCTTTTCTTTTTATAGCAAAATATAGCTCTTTCATTACTTTAAATATTTTAAAATAATAAAAAATGTATATAAAAATCCCCAGAAATCCATACTGCATAAGATGCCCTAAAAGAGGTAAGTCGGTCACATCATAATCGGAAATATGAAATTTGGGAGACAAGTTTACACCGGAATGACCGGTTCCAAAAATCGGTCTTTGTTTTATCATATACAATTGAGCAGGTACTTGAGTTACTACTTGCCGGAATAAGAAAATTTAAAAAACCTGTACTATATAAAAAATGTCTTATAATGTCTTCCTCGCCGGAATACCTTTCAAAAGACATTGACGGGACTAAATTAATGTTAACTAACAGACTAATAAAATAAAGAATTAGAATTAAAGTTCCCATTATTGTGACCATATCTAAGAAAAAACTTAAATTCTTTAATGCCACTAAATAGATAGGAATTATGATTAAAAAACCGAATATTACGTATCTTTCCCTGATAATATAATAGCGAAAAAAATAATTAATATCGGAGTTGGGGACTATTAAACCATATACAAATATTTGATAAAATGAAAATATTAATAATATAAAAAAAATGCGCGATGCAATTTTATCTTTAAAAAAATCCTTAATTTTATATTTTCCTGTAAGCAGTGGAATAAAAGCAAGATAAAAAAAAATATCCATGTGATAAAAACCGCCTGCTGTATCTTTAGTAAAATATATACCAAAATATCCGCCCGGGTCCATTAACAAATAGACATAGAGCCAATGAAAAAACTCTATGTATTTGAAAGATAATACAAATATAAAAAGACCTAAAATAATAATAATATAAATCATGCGAATTAAGGGTTGATAATAATTCGAGAATTGTATTGGTAGATTTTAATTGTGATTATCAGAAAATACTTTTTCCCAAACCAAAAAAGTAATTGTACGCCAAATAATATTATCATAATATTTTTTATCCTTTTTCGCCATTTCCAATCTTTTTTGTATCGCTTTTATGTTAATAATTGTATGGTTTTTATTTTCTTCAAAAAGTTTGTTTACGAAATTAATATTATCAATGATAATTTGATATTCGGGCATTAAAAAACCTTCTTTTTTCGTTCTCCATAGCACTTCCTCGGGAATAATCCCTTGCATGGCTTTTCTGTAAGCATACTTTGTATATCCCTCGGCGAACATATAAGTATAAGGAAGACTATATAACAACTCAACTAATCTATAGTCTAAAAAAGGGACTCGTGATTCAATTGAAAATGCCATTGAATCACGATCAACCTGTCGTAAAATACCTGGAAGGTTGGTAAAAACGGATAATTCAAAACTTTCCTTTTTCATTTTAGAATCATATTTCAGCTTTGACATTCTATATGACTTATTAAGCAATACAGAGAATTTACGGGTTTTAGTAAAAAAACTTTTTATAAAAAATTTTTTAACATCCTTAAGTTTATAATAGTTATAAAAAACAGGAAATATTTCTTTCAATTCGACAATTATACCTTTTAACAATGAGAAAAATAGCGAAGTTTTAGATATATTATTAAGTTTTGAGATATGCCTGATTTCATTAAAATATTTTAATAATTTCCCATTACCTAATAAATCGTTAAAGTAAACTTTATATGGTATGCGATAGTATCCACCCATGAATTCATCTGCACCCTGTCCGTCAAGTATGACTTTAATATTTTTTTCTTTAATTAATTTATATAAATACCATGAACCAAAAATACTGGCGCTTTGCAGTGGTTCCTCCTGGTGCCATATATATTTAGATAAATCGGCCAGATTAGCTTTTTGAGAAAAATTTATGATATTAGAAGTTATCGGAATTTTTTTACTTATTATTTTGACATATTTTGGGTCTTCAATTGTTTTATCGTCTGAAATGACTGTAAAAACCATATTTTTGCTTGCATCGCCATCGAAAATCTTATCAACCATACAAACAATACCTGATGAATCCAAACCTCCTGAAAAAGCTGTTCCAACCGGAACGTCGCTACGTAAATGCAACTTTACACTATCATAAAACAAACTATTGATTTCTTTATAAACGCTGGAAGGATTCTGAGGAACAATTTGTTTAATTTCTGATAAATTCCAATATTGCTTTATTTTCATGGGCATATTGTCCGATAATTTTAATATTAAATAATGACCGGGTTGCAATTTTTTAATATGATTAAAGTATGTATTTTCGTTATAATTTCCATATGTACCTAAAACAAGAAAATCAAAAATAAGAGATTCATTATAACCAAAGTGACCGGTCAAACAGAGAATTTGTTTTATTTCAGAACCAAAAGCAAAAACATTTTTATCATGGAAATAATAAAACGGTTTTATGCCAAGCCTGTCGCGGGCACAGAATAATTCATGATTCGCCCTGTCATATATACAAAATGACCACATACCATTAAAACGGGATAAACAATCTATTCCCCATTCTTTATATGAGCTGATTATTACTTCAGTATCAGTATTGCTTGTAAAAATATATCCTTTTTGTATGAGTTCTGTTCTTAATTCAATATAATTATAAATTTCACCATTATAAATTATCCAGTAATTTCCATTAGTATCAGACATCGGTTGATGTCCTTTAGATGAAAGATCCAATATTGATAATCTTCTGAAGCCGAATGCTCCAACGATTTTTTCGGCAGGATGATAGTCGTATTTGAAAAATATCCGGTTATTCCACACATATAAAAATCGTTAAATAAAATGTCTCACTGTAAATTTCTTATTTTTTAAACCCCAGAACAAACCAGAGATGAAGCCCAACCAAATATACAAAGCTTTCTTAAATTCAAATTTGATAAACGATTTAATTGAAAAATATGTGATTCTATATATAAAATGATTCCAGAAATATCTTCTAAAAAATTTTGCTTCCCTGTGTATTAATATAACTAACATGGGATTGCGTGAGTTGTAATATTCTTTAAGTGCGGAGGTTTTACCAATAGTCATGCTTTCCTTATGAAATATCTTTGCCTTATATGTATAAAATATCTTGAATTTGCCTTTTGCACGTACCTGCCAGTCGAACTGTTCCGACTGAAGGAAAAATGTTTCATCATATCCTCCTATTTCAGCATATAAATTTTGGCTTACAAGCATAAAAATATCATCTGCAAATGGAATTTCTTTTATTACGTCGAACTGTCCATTATCAACCATTCCAACCCCAATATCAGGTCCGTTCCATCTTATTGGATCTTCAGATTTACCTGTGGTCTGTAAAACTGCAGGATTATCATAATAGTAAACTTTTCCTGTAACGAAACCAATTTTATCATCCGTTTCGGCAACCTCAACAAGCGAAGAAATTACATTTTTGTCAGCTTTAACATCATTATTGGTAACCAAAACATAATCAGCCTTTTTTTGATTGAATGCATAATCCAGTCCAAAATTAAATCCTCCTGAATACCCTCTGTTTTTTTCAATACGAATAACAATAACATCCGGAAATTTATTTTCAACATATACTTTTGTGCCGTCATTTGAGCCATTATCAATAATAACGACCTCAAAGGAAGGGTATTCATTCGCGAGATATGATGAAATTGAATCATCCAATAACTTTTTGCCATTATAGCTTAAAATCAATACGATTACTTTGGGCTTACTCATTATGGTTAATTATTATTTTCTTTATTATTTTTGCAGGCGCTCCTCCAACAACAGTTTTTTCTTTAACATCATTAATTACGACGCTGCCTGCAGCAATAATGGAAAATTCACCAAATGATACACCTTTTAAAATAATAGAATTTGCACCGATAAATGTATTATTTCCTATTATTATTGGCGCATGTTTTTTAGGGTAAAGCATTTCAAGTTTTGATTTTCCAAAATCCTGATGTGTAAGCAGGGTGCAATTCATCGAGATGGTTACATTATTGCCGATTCTAATTTCATCTTTCAGGTCTAAAAAGCAGTTTTTACCTATATGGCAATTGTCGCCAACAATTAAGTTAGAATAATCCGAACAATTATGAAATGAAAGCCCCGATTCCAAATCACAATTATTACCAATTTTCGCTTTATTTTTTATTAATATTTTTTGAAGAGACTCTTTATCAAGCCGTGAAATAAAAATATTTGCATTTTCAAATCCCAAGGTTTTTTTTCTTAACCAAAAACGGAATAAATTAAAATATACGTTTAATGTTCTTAGGTGTTTTTTTAATCCAATTTTCATTTTGAAATAATTTTATCTTCGACTACGCCACACAGGCTTTAGATTCTGGTTAGATAGCTTAATGTTAATTTGCGGATCGGTCAGGCATAAAGTACAAGTATTTTTTGTAAATCCAAAATCTTCAAATAATGGGTGAGTAATGTATTTTTGTCCACAGAAATTACAAATTCGCTCTTCAGGTTCCAATAGCATTGGTCTGATGCTATATTTAACAGTAAACCCGGTTCTATTCTTTTTTAAATAAAAATTAGAAATTTCCAAATTCTGGCATTTTTTACAAACCGGAACATTATACTCATTCATAGTTTTTTTTTCAACACTGAGGTCATTACATAAGAAACAATGCATAATATTCTCTTTTTTAACCGAAATTGTTATTGATTGGGCCCCGTAGTTTTTAAAAAACGATTTGTCAAGCATAGGAGATATTTTATATGCCAGAGAGTTTTTATGAATGTTATTTCCTTTATATTTTCCATATTCTGTAAATGTATATAAAAAATCCGCCCCGTTTTTTTCTGTAACGGTCAATCCTGATGCTTCAACAAAAGAGGCTAACTGATTTGGAGTGTATTCATACTGAAAAAACGGTTGAATTTTCACTTCACGGCCAATAATTTTTTTCACCGGTTTTTTTATTTTTCCTAATAGCCTCGTTCTTCTTACATTCCATGATTTATTTGGGGTTGTTATAATAGCAATACCTCCTGGTCTTAAAATTCTGTATGCTTCAACAAGAACTTGTTGTGGACCTTCTTTAAAATGCTCTATTACTCCAAGCGATAAATATCCGCTAAGTGTGTTATCATCATATTGTAACTTTTTGACATCACCAACCGCAAAGTTTAAATTATAATTATGCTGTTTTTGCCATTTTTGGAGATATGCGATTGTTTCTGCTGAAAAATCAATACCAGAAATGTCTATTCCAAGATGAGATAAATAAAAATTATTTCTTCCCAAACCGCAACCAGCTTCTAAAACTTTTCCAAACCTGGGTGTGTATTTTAATATCCATGGACGTAATCCAAAATAATCCCACATTCGAATTTCTGACTCTGCACTTAATCCTTTCCATTCATTTGTCCATATGTCTGCGTTTTGGCCAAGCGATTCCATTAATTTGATACATCAATTTTTCTTATAATCCCTAATAATTATGTTATTTCCTAACAATTCCTTAGCATTGGCAAATGCCGTTATTGTTTCTATTACAGAATCATTAAAAGAGGATTTAAATTCTATGTGTTGATTATCCTGCATCAATATTTATTGAATTCTGATATTTTTTGTATGATGTAATCAACCACCTCCTTCGTCAAATCAGCATGTAGCGGTAGGGTAATAAATTTATTTGCTTCCTGTTCAATAAACGGGCAATTATTTCCCCATTTTTTAAAAAGAGGTTGAATACTAAGCGGAGTATAATGACAACCGGTCGCTATGCCTTTTGATTTCAGATAAATCATTAATTCATCACGTTTTTCTGTTCGTATCCCAAACATTTGATAAACATATTTTTCAGGTTCAAAAGGGAGAAGAGGTTTAATACCATTTATTTTCTTAATATCATCTAAATATTTTCTAATGATTTCTGAGCGTCGCTTGTTCATTTCAGGTAACTTTTTCAATTGAGCCAATCCTATTGAAGCGGCAAGATCGTTCATATTGTACTTATAGCCAAGAAGATTTATTTCATAAAACCAGTGCATCGCATCCTTATTAGCGCTGGTATATGCCTGTGCAGTTTTCCAGTTATCCTTGTCAATTCCCACCCAGCGCATAGCTTTTATATCTTTTAACAATTCCGGGTCGTCAGAAACGAGCATTCCACCATCGCCCGTTGTCATTAGTTTTTTCTCCTCAAAACTGAAGCACCCTATATCTCCCCATGTACCAAGTGCTTTACCTTGATAAATTCCTCCGGCGGTATGTGCGCAATCTTCAATAATGCGTAATTTTTTTCCCTTTGCCCACGATGTTAATTTGTCCATTGGTACCGGATGTCCTGCATAATGAACCGGGATAACCGCCACACAATCCGAATCATGTTTTCGTTCCAAATCTTCAAGGCTAATTCCTAAAGTTACAGGATCTGAATCAACAAAGACAGGGATTAACCTATTGTATAAAATTGCACTTGCTGTGGCTGAGAAAGTTAATGATGGGAGGATGACTTTTTTACCTTCAGGGAAATTAAAGGTTCTTAATGCCAAATGTAAGGCAGCAGTGCATGAATTCAATCCTATAGCTATTTTGCAGCCAATAAATTCAGCCCATTGTTTTTCAAATTCTTCTACCATAGGGCCCAAACCAATCCAGGAACGGTCGAATGCCTCCCTGATCATTTCTAATTCTTCTTCTCCGATGGATGGTTTGAACAAACGTATATTCATTGTTACTGTCTTTCTAAATATTTATATTTCCCGATAAACTCTTTCAGAGACAAGTTGTTTTTATCTTTCCCTGAGAGTACAGGATCTTTCACCGGCCATTCAATCCCGATTTCCGGATCATTCCAAAGTAATCCTGTTTCATAATCCGGTGAATAAAAGTTATCCACTTTGTAAACAAGTTCTGATACATCAGTTAATGTACAGAAACCATGAGCAAATCCACTTGGAATAAATACCATCTTTTTATTTTCTTCAGATAGCTCTATTGAGTCCCATTTTCCAAAAGTTGGGGAATCCCTGCGCAAATCTACAAAAGCGTCAAATATCGTTCCTTTGATACATCTTACTAATTTGGTTTCTGAATATGGAGGCAACTGAAAATGTAATCCTCTGATGATTCCTTTAGCTTCTGACCTTGACTGATTTTCCTGAACCCAGTTTTTGTTGATGTTGTTTTTATTAAAGATATTTACATCAAAGGTTCGCATAAAGAATCCCCTGTCGTCAAAATTCGGTTTTAACTGAATCTC
Organism: Bacteroidia bacterium; assembly: GCA_016209245.1. Taxonomy (GTDB): domain Bacteria; phylum Bacteroidota; class Bacteroidia; order Bacteroidales; family BM523; genus JACQWN01. Next base: position 7,129 of record JACQWN010000480.1, on the reverse strand, counting down.
AAATGCACCTTTAATCTTTCTTTCAATTATTTCCATTTATTCATATAATAATTGATTTGCTCAAGACATAACGATAAAACATCCTTTGTTTTATATTCCTTGTACCAAGCGGCTGTAAGTCTGACAGTTTCGTCAAGATTAAGAACCGGTTTCCATGCCAGATAAAAAAATGCTTTACTGATGTCCAAAGAGAGCAGTTTTGCTTCATGTAACGAATCCCCGTTAGAAACATCCATCCATTTGCCGGTTCCATAATAGACAATAAATTTCTCGACAAGCGATTTTACATTAACGATATTTTCATAAGTTGGGCCGATGTTCCATTCGTTTGAAAATTCGATTGGTTGTTCCATCATTTTAACAGCTAATAGTAAATACGCGCTCAGGGGTTCTAACACGTGCTGCCATGGTCTTTTGGAAAAGGGGTTACGTATTTTAATTGTTTCATTACTTTCAATTGCCTTGACACAATCAGGGATGAGCCTGTTTTCGGCCCAGTCGCCTCCGCCTATAACATTGCCAGCCCTGACGGAAGCAATAGCTTTCTTATGCTCGGAATGATTCTTCGGATTAAAAAAGGAATTTCTATAGGAACTGATAATTAGTTCAGCTGCGCCTTTGCTTGAACTGTAAGGATCAAAGCCTCCTTTTGGATCATTTTCCCTATATCCCCAAATCCACTCATGGTTTTCATAAACTTTATCGGAAGTAATGAATACTGCGGAATGAACGCTATTGCTTTTTCGTATCGCCTCCAGAATATTTGCAGTACCTAATGTATTAGTTTCGTAAGTATATAAGGGGTCGTTATAACTATCAAGCACCAATGCTTGGGCGGCTAGATGAAATACTATTTCAGGCTGAAATTGAGCAAAAATATTAAAAACTTTGTTTTTATCCCGTATATCACCTCTGATATCAACAAGATTTTCAGAGATATTTGATAAATCATAAATATTCGGTGTGGTTGCCGGGTCTAATGAAAGACCAATAACATTAGCGCCGAGAGAATGTAACCAGATACTTAGCCAGCATCCTTTAAAACCCGTATGTCCGGTGATTAAAACTTTTTTATCTTTATATTTAGATGCAAAATCTATCATATTATTTCCAGAGTTTCCATTTTGCTATGCCGGTATTCCAAAGCTTATTCAAATGTTCTATATCCCTAAGAGTATCGGCACATTCCCAAAATCCTTTGTGTTTATAAATCATTACTTCTCCTATATTAGCTAGTTTTTCTAGAGGTCCAAATTCAAAATCACAATTTTTATCTGAAGTAAGATAATTTAACATTATTTTATTAAAAATCATATATCCGCCATTGATAAGACCTTTGCTTGTTTGCGGCTTTTCTTCAAAAGAAATCGCTTTCCCATCTTTTTCAATCATTTCTCCAAACATAGACGGCGGTTTTACACCGGTAATGGTAACAATTTTACCATGGCTTTTGTGATATTCAATCAACTTTTTAATATTCACATCAGCAAGACCGTCGCCATAAGTGAGCATATTAATGTCATCCAGATATCTCTCAATCCTTTTTATTCTTCCTCCTTTCAAAGTATCAATTCCTGTGTCGGCTAATGTAACTTTCCATTTGTCAGCGGAACTATTATGATAGGTAATTTCATTATTTTCAGTATTTATCGTAAAATCGCTATTATAACTTTGCAGTTTATAAAAATAATCTTTAATAACATTTCCTTTATAACCGAGTGCGATTACAAATTCATTATAGCCATAATACGAATAAATTTTCATGATATGCCAAATAATAGGCGAACCTCCTATTTCAATCATCGGCTTTGGTATTAATTCAGAGATATGTCCTAATCTGGAACCATAGCCTCCCGCTAATATAATTGTTTTCATAGGTTTTGTTTTTACAGGTAAAACCTTATAATGAAGAAAGTATTAGATTACAAAGTAGCCTCCATTTTTTTTACTGCCACGAAATTCAATTTTATTATTGTCTTTTAATTTTTTCAACCATTTTTCGGTTGTTTTAAAAGGAACATTAGCTATTTCAGACAATTCCCGCGTTCTTTTTCCTTCATTGTTTTTAATAATAACAAGTAATTCATTTAATCCCCCATTTAATCCCCCATTTAATCCCCCATTTAATCCCCCATTTAATTTATCACTAAGATTTTTATTAACAGAGTTAGAATTTTCAAGTGGAACTATAACATTAAACAAATCATCTTCTTTAAAAACAACCTTGGAGTTACCCGAATAAGCTTTAATATATTGAAATACTCTGTAAATGCCGGTACCTAATTCTTCGGCTCGTCCTAATTGAACAAAAAACTTTGCCAGTGTTGGATTTTTAGGAAATGGTTCAAAGTTACCGGGCATTAATTGTCCGTAAAAATGAGGTTTATTTGCATTTTTAAATTCTACCCTGTCAGAATAAATAATAAAAGTAGCTGGGTAGCCATTTGTATATTCGCGATGGATGAGCATATTAGCAACTAACTCGCGAAATATTTTTTCACGTAAAGAAATTCTATGATCGCCTTCGAGATAAAATTTGTCGGGCAGGTGCTTTGCTGCAAAGTTCATAAGCTTTTCATAAGCTTCGATAATATTGCAACGGATATTCTCACGGTCGTCGTATCGTTCAGTATCAAAGTGTCTGAGCAAGGCATCAATTTTATAATGAGGCAATGCACTTTGTATAACTTCTTCCTTGCCAAAAAGCAATAAAGCCGACATTGTAAATCCTTCCATTCCTGTTGCTAAATCTTTACGATAAATACCTGCTGCTGAAAAAAAATCTTTTTCAGGAAGATCGCTCCATGGATGCATAGGACGGTGAGCATTAATAATTTTTCGTGACTTTTCAACTATCCCCGGCACAAAATCGGAAGCATATAAAAAAGGATAAATAGTATTTTCAGTATAAAAGGAGCTTTTTCTTAAATAAATATTGCGAATTTGTTCATCTGTTTTAACTTCAAAATCACCATCTATGCTTCTATCGAATATTTTTCCATCGCAACGATGAACTTGTGAACTTGCAGGCACAAAAATACGGATAAGTATTTTAGATTTATAGTTGATTATGGTTGGATGTAATAAAAAGCAAGGGCTTATTTTATTAGGATTATTGCTAATACCGGCAATTTCTTTGCACATTTTTCCAGCAGCATCTTGTTCAACGCCAGTTACCGTACCCTTATCGTCAATTCCGAGAAAAATATCGCCTCCTTGGCGGTTCAGAAATGCACAAACAGTTTCAAATGCTGATTGAGGCAATCCATGTTTAGCGAGTTTAAATTCAACAGAAATTCCTTCTCCTATTTTTATAATATTTTCAATTTCGTTGATGGTCATTATTAGCATATTAATGTGAGTTACTAATTTTTTTTATGCTCAGATTTTCTAATAAAGGCGAGATATAATAAAACGCTATAATAATAATAATTGAGTCAATAGGGATTCTATATCTCCAGGTAACAAAACAAATATACATAACATGAATAAGACAATAAAAAGCAATTATTGAAAACAATATTACGAAAAGTTTTTTCTTTTTCTTTATCAGTTCAAATAATCCGAGGATAAAAAAGGGTAATAAAATGCCATATGATAAAAAAGTGCTTAAATTATGCTTTAATGACCATTTTCCATTAAAATAATAACCCGTTTTCTGATATTCATTGCAAAAATCAGTAGTTCGCCAGAATTCTTTAAACCGCGACCATAGTGATTCATACCAATTGAATGGATGCGGTAAAAATCCATTTTTCATTTCCAACCTCATATCCTCGGTTATTTCATAACCTCCATCAGTAAACTTTTTATAGCCATTTATTACGGAATCAATTTGGTAATCATGTATATAATATCTTCCATATAAACTACAAATATCATCCATAGCTTCATAGTTTTGATTTTTATAGCCGAATATTTTATCTGTTAATTTTTCTGTACGTTTTGAAAGAATTATTATCTTATCATGTCTTATATAGCTTCTGATATGCCATGGTAACAGAAATATAATAGTAAGCAACACATATATTGAGGCTATTTTTAAACCATTAATAATCGGTTTATTCAAGAATAATATTAATAAAGGGAAAAGCATTAAAAACATAAAATATCTTTCATCAAATAAAATAGAAAAAGCAAAAATAAAGGATGAAATCAGATAAATAGAAATTTGATATTTTAACGGTTTACTTTTGAAATTATCCATAATTACAAGAAGTAAATAAATGTTCAATAACATAAATAATGACATCCATAATTCTTTACCCATTGTGGGTACATGCTTCAGGTGTAACACGTAAAAAATACTCCAGATTGAAGCCAATAATGCAGTTTTCTTTTCCATCAGCCAATTATTACCAAAAATATATATGAACGGATAATTAACAATTCCAATTCCTGGAACCAAATATTCGGACATCGCAAAACTTTTAAAGTTTATTCCTTGCTCAATAATAACATTTACATAATTTAAATAAAACAAGTCATCGGCAAAATCTTTCATTATATTTGATTGATATGCGACTATTGAAACAGAGCTTCTGATAATCAATGATATTAAAAAAATAATTACCAAATGGCTAAAAAGAGGGAGATGATAAAATTTTTTAAAAAGATTTACAATTTTCATTTCTATTCATTTTAATTTGTATTGCTAACCTGTTTATTATTTTGAATTAAATTATAATTTGTTTTAGCAAGTACAAGTAATCCAACGATTATACTTGGGAAAAAGTCAAAAGCATGTGAAATAACCGCATAAGCAAAAGCAGTTTCTTTATCAATATTAAGAAAAATTAAAATACTCATGGCAACAGTATGATAAACGCCAATAGCGCCTGACGTTGATGGTATTAACATACCAAAAGTATTTCCGGCAATAATAAAAAAGTAATTTTGAATCGGAAAGGTGATATTAAGACCATGTAAGATAAGAAAAACTGAAAATAAAATTCCGAACCATATAATAATCGAAAGAGAAAAAATCTTAATAAAAATTATTCTCTTATTAGGGATTAATTTTAACAATCCCTTTAAAATCGTTCGATTGAAATATAAATATATGATAGAAAAAAAAATCAACAGAACTCCAATAATAACTATCAGATTATCCTTTACCAATAAAAATAATGTTTTAGAAAGCAATATTGATAATACAAGAAATAACAGGCCAAAAAAAACCTCCAGAAGTCTTTCAACAAAGACAGTCCCGTAAATAAAACTCCGGCTGGAATTAGTATTTTTTATTATATATTCACCTCTGATTATTTCTCCTAATTTGGCTGGTAATAAATTGTTACACATATATCCAATAGCTAATCCTTCAAAAACCTTGCTGAATTTTATATTATATTTTTGCCTGATAAGCAGCCACCAGCGAAATGTTCTGATAATATATGATATTGGCAATAGCGCTAAAAGAGTTATTAAATATCTAATATCAAAATCTTTAATAATTCTCCACGATTGCTTAATATCAATAGTAAAGGCGATAAGAAAAATTGCCCCAAGGCTAAATAATAGCCCTAATATTAATTGTCTTTTTTTTCCCATTCAGATATTAAAACAACTCTTGAAAGGTCTCTCGGTATAAATACGAATTCCCCATCTACGAATATAATCTCTGAAATCATCAGTTTCGATATCCTCAATGCCTTCGTATTCGAATGTTTCAACATTAAAACGAAAATTATTAATATTGATATACGGAAAATCTATTTTAATTTTCGGATTAATTTGGTGATATTTAGCGACTGCAGCATAATTATTGACAATTTCAGATATTTTCTGAATTCGCTGCTCATAAGTAAGTGGTATAATATCCTTTATTTTTTTGGCAGGAACACCAGCATAGATACCCATTTCCTTCAGGGTTTTTGTAACCACAGCGTAAGCCCCGATTACTATTTGATCAGCAATTTCCACACCCATCATTATCAAACTTCTATGCCCGACAATTACTCCATTTCCAATTCTAACTCCAGAAAAGGTTGCTGGAAAACCTTCTAGAACCGATAACCAAAACCCATGGGTTAAAACATCAACATGTGCAGAAAAACCAACATCATTACCGATTTCAACAGGTTCACAAATATTTATCAAACTGTTATGGATGACACACCTGTCACCAATTTTTAAATTTGCCCCGGGATTCTGCCATCCACCGCCACCGATATTTAATCCGGTCGTTGTAAAAAAATGTTTACCGATAATGACATTGTTGCCCCTTATTATCGTGTTTTCGCCCAGGTCGCTAAAATCATTCACATGAAATTCACCTTTTACCTTGACAGAAAGATTTCTTCCAAGATTTACCGATTTGCCTATATTAATAGTATCGGCTTCTATTTTAATATTTTTTTCATTATTTATATATTCCATTACCCTTTTTCATTTATAATATTCCACCATTAATATCAATCGAGGCTCCGTTAATATAATCAGTTTTAATGAGAAATTCAACAGCATTATAGATATTAATTGGATTTCCAAAATTCTTAGTTGGTATTTTATCTTTTATTACAGTTTGAAATTTCTCTGGAATTTCTTTGATCATACCAATATCATAATAGCCTAAATTCAAATTATTGATAGTTATTCCTTTTGATGCATTTTCGACTGCTATACTTTTTACAAGACCACATAAACCAGCTTTCGATGCAGCATAAGCGCTGGTTCCTGCAACACCAATTTGAGCAACAACAGATGATAGATTTATAATTCTTCCGAATTCTTGTTCTCTCATAATCGGTAAAACCGCTCTAATAACATTAAAAGTACCAATTAAATTAACATTAATTATTTCATACCAACTATTTATATCGGCTTTATGGGCAAAAGAGTTATAATTAATACCGGCACAATTAATTAATATTAAATTTGTTGAATTTTCTTTTATTTTCTCAATCCAACTTAACACTTCCTGATAATTAGATATATTAACCTTAGTAAAATATTTTTCATTATCCTTATCAGGCATTGTTAAATTATATGCCCCTTGCACGGTTTCCTCAGAAAATAAAAATTTCTCAAATAAATATTTTCCAATCCCCCTTGATGCTCCTGTAATAAGTATCATAATTTATCCTCCATATTTTTAATTAAAAATTAGTAATTAATTTATAGAATT
>JACQWN010000479.1 GCA_016209245.1 Bacteroidia bacterium | reverse complement strand
TTTCTGCAAGCGGTAGTATTATTGAATATGCCTTTGAAATAGAAGATTTTTCACGAATAGAATACAATACAACGAATTTAACTTTTACTTTAAAATTAAAGAACGGTACTATTATTGAATACGGATGCGCCGGAAATTCAAAGCTAATTCCTGAAAACTCAACAACCCCATTTGCATATTATATTAATAAAATAACCGATAGAAATGGAAACTATATTGAATACATATATGACAACACTGAAGCGGAATGTGTAATAAAGGAAATAAAATATACAGGAAATACCAATGCCTCTGTACAGCCCTATAATTCCATAAAGTTTTATTATTCGATAAGAGCGGATAAAAATAAATTTTATATAGCCGATAAAAAAATAAATTTTACTAAAATACTGAGAAAGATAAAAGTTTATTCCTATGAGCAATTGGTGAGAACTTACAATTTAAATTACCACAGAGATAATTACCAAAAGGATTTATATTCACAACTGATTGAAATCGAAGAAATCGGTTTAAATAGCGAAAAAGTAAACTCTACTATTATTCAATATGGAAATGACGGAATTCTTCACGTAGTCCCTCCAACATATTTTAATCAAAATTCACAGTTTACTTTTATAAAGGGTGATTTTAACGGTGATGGCAGAAGCGATATAGTAGCCGCAAGTACAAATTATTTTTATGGAATGAAACAATTATCTAATTATACTATCCAGGATGTCGTTGGTGAATTAAATAACAGTGGTAATTTTAGTAATTTCTGCTATATTTCAAATAGCGAAAATACATATCTTGATAATGCTGCCGGTTCGTATATTGCAGATTTTAATGGCGATAATATAGAGGATATTTTATTGCTCGATATAATATCTTCTTTTGAACTAAATAAGATTAAAATATATAAAGGGGGTGATGTTTTTAGCATACAAGATATTGCGGTAGACAATACATTCAAATATTTAGTTCCCTACGCAAATAACATTTATACAGGGGATTTCAATGGGGATGGGCTTACTGACTATATAACTGTATTATGTGAACCATATACTTTGTGGAATTTATCTGAAGAGCAATGTAGGGTTACATTTGGTATCCCTCAGAATAACTTTTCTGCAATTATTAGCAATATCGGTCCATTTACATTGTTGATGGCGCATGAAAAATACATTATTGACTTTAATGGCGATGGAAAGCAGGATATTATGGTTGTTTTCCCTGACAAAATAGAAATATATGAATTAAATCTAAGCGGCACAACCTACACTCTTGATTTGCTATACGAAACTAACACATTAAATTCTGGTTATGAATTTGTTTTTGGTGATTTTAACGGCGATGGAAAAACCGATTTTTATACTTATGGAGAATCCATTGCTTCCACTAATTGGAAATACAAATACTCGACCGGTACCGATATGATAGACAAATGGTTTCAACCTTCAACAGGTCTGAGTGGTAATTATAAGTTTGTTGTCGGTGATTTTAATGGTGATGGAAAAAGCGATCTATTACATGCCTATACCATTACCGGCCCACCAGATTATTTTTGTATAGACATATATTATAGTTATGGAAACGACTTTGTATTAAAGTATTATGGTTTTTTGGGAAGTATGGGTGAAGAACTCATCGTTGGAGATTTTGATGCCGACGGGTCGCACGATATATTAAATCTGACTACAGACGAAAACAACAGAAAAGTACTGTATTTTAATAAAATTACAGATAACATTGATCCCGAAAATGCAAGACCGCTATTAGTAACAAAAATCAAAGATGGTTTCAACAATTGGGTTGAATTCGAATATTGGCCGATTACCCACGCAAGCGTTTACAGTGATGATGCCAGTTGGTTCCCTTATGCTCCCGACTATTATACAAGCACATTTAAAGCGCCATTAATGGTAGTAAGTAAGTTAAAAGAATATAACGGTACAATAAATATACTTGGCGATGGATACAATTTTACCGATTATATGTATTATGCTGCCATATATAACAAAGAAGGCAAAGGATTTCTCGGCTTCATGAGAACGGAATCCTACCCGAATTCGACTGTAACGACCACTAAACTAACCCGAATTGTTTACGTATATAATCAGGAATACGAAATATTATTACCATGGCAATCTCTTTTTTGTAATGTTTTAAACCCTAATAATGATATTGTAAATACAAATTATTACGATTATACTGACCTCGGCAACAACCGTTTTATGATAAAACTGGACCAAACCGAACAGGAAAATAAATTAAACTATACACATATTATTGAAGATAATACGATTGACAATAATGGTAATATTACAGATAAAGAAATACAATATAAGAAATTAAACGATATTCAGGACAAAAAAGAAACATACACTTATACCTATGACAATGCAGGTTTGGATTATCCTTATTTGGTTAAAACTATACAGAAGGTCTCTTTTGATAATAATAGTACCGGACCACCTTTTACAGAAGATATAGTTTATTCTTATAACGCTCAAAACGGAAATCCTGAAAGTAAAATGAAATTCGGAATCACTATACATTATGAGAATTACGATAATTTTGGTAATCCCCGAACTATTAGACAATCTGCACAAAATATGACTGACAGGACGCAACTTTTCACTTTTGATAATACAGGCAGATTTATTACAAACGCTACAAACTATCTCGGGCATACTACGTATTCTGAGTACAATAACCCTTATGGAAGACCATCCCGGATAGTTGATATTAACCAGAAAGCAACAAATTATAGTTATGATAAATGGGGCAGACTAAAAAAAGTTGTTTATCCAACCGGAATTATTGCAGAAAACTTTATTGATTGGCAAACAATACAAGATCCTGAAATGGAAACAGCCATATATTATACACAAACCACTGCAACCGATATGCCTTATAAAAAGACATATTACGATAGTTTTGGCAGAAAACTGCGAAGTGAAAGCGAAAGCTATGGGAAGAAAATATTTACCGACAGCCGGTATGATAGAATAGGACGGGTTACAGAAACATCAGATATATATTTCGAGGGTGATTACGTTTCGGCAAACAGAATTGAAAATGAGTTTGACGATTTCAGCAGGATAAGTAAAACAACATACCAGGGAATTGAAACAGATTATTATTATAATATTGTAGCCGACAAATACGAAGAAAAAGTTCGTGTACCTTCGCTTGACAGGAATTACACTTCTGTTTTCAATGCCTTTGGCAATGTTGTCGAAAGCAAGCACCCGGTATCTACAAAGGTGCTCACCACCTTTAATGGCAACGGACAGCCGGAAAATATAAATTCTGTCGGAGCAACAAGCTCTATGACATATTATTTAAACGGCTTACAGAAAACACTAACCGACCCTAACTCAGGTACAAGCATGTACGAATACAATAATTTCGGAGAACTGATAAAACAAACCGATGCCAAAAACAATATACAGGAAATAGAAATTGACGAGCATGGCAGAATAGGTTATAGTACTAATACCGACGGGCAAACCAATATTACCGAACAAACCGATTTTACATACATAGAAAGCGGAAATGGTTTAGAGCAGGTAAAATCCGTTGAAAGTCCAAACGGAAAAATGGACTATACATACGATGGGTTTGGTCGTGTTACACAAACAAAAGAAACTATTGACGGACATTATTATACAACAATTTACAAGTACGACCAGTACGGAAAATTAGTTAAGGAAACTTATCCCGGCACCGGTGATTTTGCTTTGGAATACAGCTATAATAATAACGGCGAATTATTAAGCGTAAAACGTGCCGATAATAATCAAACTATATGGTATTGCAACGATTATAACGAAAACGGACAACCGGGTACTATATTTCTCGGGGATAATGGCAGTAGTTTAACAACAGAATATGAATATGATGATTTTGGCAGAATTTCGTATATTAGCACCGCCAATAATTTCGAAATGAGCTACCTCTGGAACGACATAACCGGAAACCTTGACAGCCGGACAGATATGTTAAGCGGATTAACTGAAAGCTTTACTTATGATGATTTGGACCGCTTAAAAACATGGCAGGTAAGCAGTGGTTCTCTGCCCGGTATAGCGTATGAAACATATTACTACGATAATGGTAATATATTATCAAAAACAGATGCCGGAGATTATGAATATGACGCTGCCAAAGTACATGCAGTAAAAAAAATAAATTCTGCTACGGCTTACATAAGTACCGAACAGCAGGCTCTTACTTACACAAGTTTTAACAAGGCAAGTACGATTACCGAAGGAGAATATGAATTGCAGCTCCAATACGGAGTAAATGACTTTCGCAACAAAACCGTTTTAAAACAAAAACCCCTGGGGCAGGTCACGCAACCCAAACACTTTGGTATATGATAATACCGCCGGCTTAAACACCGTATATCGCGGATATACAGGACACGAAATGCTGCCACACTTCGTACTCATTAATATGAATGGTAGGATGTACGATCTTGTTTTGGGGAGAATGCTTTCGCCTGATAACTTCGTACAAAGCCCTAATAATCCGCAGAATTACAACAGGTATGCGTATGCAATGAATAATCCGCTGAAATATACAGATCCGGATGGTGAGTGGATTATGTTGGTTGGAATAGCTGCTTTTATAATTAGAGGAGGGTATGATTTATTACGAAATGACTGGCAGGGCTGGGAAGGTTCAGGTAAGCCGGCTGTTATTGCCGGTGTGAGTGCGGCCGGGGGCGCTTATGCTACGACTTTAACAGGAGTAAGTTCTATTGGCTTTTATGGCGGCGCTATAAATGGAGCAACAGGTGGGTTTACAAGTGGCTTTTTACAAGGTGGTTTAACAACATGGACAAGTGGGGGAAGTATAGAGGAAGGATTAATTGCAGGCGCAAAATCCGGATTAATTGGCGGTACAATTGGTGGAATAACTGGTGGTTTGGGAGGAGGAATATCATCACAGAGACATGGTGGTGATTTCTGGACGGGTGAAGGAGCAACTTATAATTCACCTGCAAATATGTTTGGAAGCCCCGAAGGTAGTGATCCTGTTGAATATTCGACAAGCTCAGCTAAGGAATTTTCCGATAAATATATTGACTTTGAACCGGAGGGATTAAATGAACTGTATGCGGATAATAGTGTTCCGCCTGGGTATACTTTACAGGGGGATGTTGCTATTGACCCTAGGGGTCAGGCAGCAGAAGGAGCTACATCATATTTGGGTATTGATAAAGGCGGTAAATCGGATGTATATTTATGGAGAGGAGCCTTTTCCTCCAAAGAAAGGTTATATTTAGTAGTGGGTCATGAATATGGACATGTTAATTACTTCTATTATGGAGGTGACGGAATAATATATAGGAATGAAGCCAAACAACACGCTGCAATATTCAAATGGCAATATGAGCAAGCTAACGCATGGGGGAATCCAATTGCTGTTGATATAAGACCGTATTATGACCCTAGCTTTTATAGAGCAAGATACGATCTTTCTAAATTTGGTTTTACAATAATAGATAAAACGCCATGGTAACGCATTATATAGTTTCTTTTGTAATAGGATTTATTTTTTCCCTTAAGATTGGATTATCTCAGCAAACCTTTCACATTGACGATGATAATAAGCTATTACATGGTTTTTACAATCCAAATAACTATAGAAAGTTTGATTCTTTATCTGAAGAATTTCTCTTAATAAAAAAGAATGTTTTAAATTATTGTGATGATAATTTAAAATTTGATATTGATTCAATAGCAGCATCATATTTTTGTAGAGAAATAATAAGTAATACTTTAAAAAGCACAAAGAAGGTAAAAAGGATAGTTAAAAGAAACCACTTGAAATATATATTCTATATTTCGTTCAAAATCAGAGATTCTCTTTATTATCATACTTCATTTATTTTAGATACAAATCTATTTATTCAATATACTCCTGATCTGATATTTAATATTAATAAAGAAAAAATATTCAATATTATTGATTGGAAAGATATTTCAAATGAAATCAGAGCATATAAAAATGGATATATCGAACCTATTTATCATATAAATATTAAATATAATAATAAATATAAACAATTTGTTTATTATATTATGCAGGGTGGAAATAAAAAATCAATATGCATTAACTGTACAAAAAATACTAGTTTTTTTAAATATAAAGTAAATCTATTGATTGTCAGTTCAATAACTGGTGAAATATTGGAAGAAACGACAACAACAATAATTGTACATGGTCAGCCATCATGGTAATATACAATCAAAAGTTGATGCAGGTGTCTATGATTACCATACAACTAAACTACATGCAGTAAACAAAATAAATAATCCTTCATCATTTATAAGTTCAGAACCGCAGGTTATAACGTATAACAGTTTTAACAAAGTAAGCACCATTACCGAAGGACAATATGAACTGCAAATACTGTATGGATCTGATAAATACCGCAACAAAACCGTTTTAAAACAAAACGGAAGTGATATAAACACAAGAATCTTTGCAGGCAACTACGAAAAAGAAATTCTCGAAGACGGCACTGTGAAAGAATACCACTATATAAACGGCCCTGCAGGGCTTATAGCCGTTTACATAAAAGTAAACGGTAACGGCACATTATATTACACGGTAACCGACCATTTGGGAAGCATCTTACAAATACTCGGTCAAAACGGTAACCTTATTGAAGAAACAAACTATGACCCCTGGGGCAGGTCACGCAACCCAAACACTTTGGTATATGATAATGCCGCCGGCTTAAACACCGTATATCGCGGATATACAGGACACGAAATGCTGCCGCACTTTGCACTCATTAACATGAACGGCAGGATGTACGACCCTGTTTTAGGCAGAATGTTATCGCCTGATAACTTCGTACAAAGTCCGAATAATCCTCAGAACTACAACAGGTATGCGTATTGCCTCAATAA
>JACQWN010000478.1 GCA_016209245.1 Bacteroidia bacterium | reverse complement strand
TAAGCCACAGATTACACAGATTTTCACAAATTATTTTTTAATTGAATTTGTTAAATATCTGGTAATCAATCAAATCGACATGAATAATATATTTTTAACCCCGTGAACGGTTACAATTAATTATTCTTTTATCAATTTTTTTGTAAATATTCCTTTATCGGTCTTTGCTCGTAAAATATAAATCCCGCCTGATAGTTTTGATATATCAATTGTATTTGTATTCAGCATTCATTTTTTAATGTACCCAGGTAATTTAACAGTTTGTTTTTAAACCGGCGAAAGGCATCTTCCAAATTTTCTATACCTTCTTTCATACGGTTCCATTCTAATTGAACGCCATAACCATGATAGACAACATGTCTGAATTTTCGGTATGGGGCAATTACGGGTTCAAGAGATTCATCAAACAATACAGGTAGCGATTTATGAGGTGGTGAGCAAAAGTTCCTGAATAATACTATATGCCATATATCGCTGGCAGGAAGAGGAATGGAATAAAAATAGCAAATTCGTTTGAGAATATTTTCAATGCCATTATAAAATTGAGCCATAAAAGCTGCCGTGGCTGTTTTCTCACGGGTATTCGGTTCTCGTTGAGACAAGTCATAACGTAAGGATATTATTTCCTGAACTACGGATTCAATCAGTTCCAGTTCAATATCTATTTCTTTTTTAAGGTCATCCGATGTCATAATAAAACTTCACCTTTTGATTCTATATATTTTGTAAATTTATTAGGAGGTTTTAATGGAGTAATATCGAGAGAAATATGTAATTCATCTTCAAGACGGGCTGCCAGTTCATATAATTTCCAGCCAGGTATTCCATCGCATGCCAGGTCAATATCTCTTGCTTTAGATGGCGACGCAACTGCGCTGCCAAAAAGGATTAAACGCTTAGCTCCATAAATTTTGGCTAATATTATTATTCTTTCAATCTGAGCGTGAGTAACAGACATATTATCATTTTTTACATAGAACCGTAAACAGAGACAAAAATAACAAAATATACCTGATTAATCGGGTTTTAAAATTATTTTCCCAAACTGATATATCGGGTTTGTATGTTGTAATCAGAATCTTTTGTAATAACAATCAAATTATTTGAATCAGCATAATCACATATATCTTTATCCTTGGTATTCCATTTATCAAGTATCCTGTTAACATGGATTGTCTCAAATCCCAACGATATCAGATGATTTGCAATCTTATACGAGATATGTACATCACAAAGAAATCTCATTATGCAACTTCTTTAATTGAATGACCTGATAAATAAAGTTTAGCAAAATTTAAGTTTGCTAAAACATCTTCTCTTTCTAATTCTTGGTGGTCTTCAATTATTTGTTCAATGGTCATACCAGATCCAAGCATGTCAATGATTACTTCAACTGGCCACCTCATGTTACGGATACAAGGTTTACCGTGGCATAAATCTGGATTCATCGTAATTCTGTCTAAGTAATTCATGTTTTTTTTAAAAAATAAAAATAATAATTTTTCTTCAGAATTGTTTCAATGTCATAATATCTCGTGTCTTTAAGGCTTGACGGTAACGATTGTGTAACCGCAATTGCGGTTATTTCATAAATGGACGAAAGAATTTTTTCCATTTTTATCAAAATTTTAATCTCTTTTAAAAAGCGAAGATAATCATTTTATTTCAAATATCCAAATTATCATACGGTTTTTTTATCTTGTCAAAACTTTTTGTAGTTATATTTGAGTGTAAATCTCGGTGGCTTTGCTGCTCTCATGCCCCATCATACTCTGTATGTAGCGAAGGTCAGTACCATTTTCTAATAAATGGGTTGCAAAGGTATGACGCAAAGTATGCTTTGTAATTAAAATTTATTACTTTTGATGGTTTCAAACTTATACTGTAAAAGGGATAAATTTTCATACTATTTTATACCAATATATAAAACAAACGGAATGTACAGACGCCCAATACTTCGACTTCGCTCAGCAACCTATTGGGCGTCTCTAACATACCAAATAATTCGGAACAAAATGCGGAAATTTACCCCGTTTTATATTTAATACCAGAATACTATGAGAACAATTTTTACAACTATTCTGTTTATTATTACTTGTATGACGCCCGTGTTGAATGCGCAGCAATGGACGACTCAGTCGTCGGGGACTTTCGAGAACCTGAACGACATCTGTTTTACCGATGTTTTCCACGGCTGGGCTGTTGGCGACAACGGCGTGATACGGTTTACAACCGACGGCGGGTATCACTGGAATCCGCAGACATCGGGCGTTACAAGCATGCTCAATGCCGTATATTTTGCCGACAATAAGACGGAACAGACATCCGGGACAACCCTGGCGTTAAACTGCATATCGTTCATTGACAACCAAACAGGGTGGCTCGGCGGGAACAGCGATGCCATTGTTTTCACCAACGACGGCGGACAAACATGGACATCAAAAGCATCAGGGTATTATCCAACTACCAACGGGATTTGGTTCACCGACATTAATAACGGATGGGCTGCAGGAAACAATGAATATATCTTGCATACTTCAAACGGCGGAACAAGCTGGAGTCTGCAAAATTCTGCCGGACAAAACCTCATGGATATTTTCTTCATTGATGTAAATACCGGCTGGGCAGTCGGACTTGGCGGCAAGATAATGAAAACCATTAACGCCGGTACTAACTGGACAGACCAAGTCACCGGAATACAAGAGGGTTTGCTCAGCGTCTTTTTCAACGATGCCAATGACGGTTGGATTGCCGGCATAAACGGCACAATCCTTCATACAGTTAACGGTGGTGGCGCATGGAACGACGAAACCCTGCCTTCGGTCACCCAAGCCTTGCAGTCGGTTCATTTCGTTAACCCCTCAACCGGCTGGATATGCGGCAATAACGGGAAAATACTAAAAAAAGCCCAACAGCAGGAGATTTGTCTTGTCACCGTTGATTCGGTCCTGAATAAAAACAAAATTATATGGGAAAAAGTAGCAGGAATGGGTACTGCATATTATAAAATCTATAAGTACGACGATACTACTTCTACTTACGATTCTATCGGGTTCAAATTATACAACGAGATGAGCGAAATTGTTGACTATACTTCGAATCCTACGGTTAAAAACGACAGGTATAAGATTAGCGCCGTTGATTCGTCGGGGAACGAATCGGCGCTTAGCCCCTATCACCAGACAATAAACCTTGCCGTCCTGCAGGGAGTGCCGGCGACTACTATGTCGCTTCACTGGACTTACTACGTGGATGAAAGCGGTGGTTTCATGTCTGCAAATTATAAAATCTATCGTGGTACCACGCCTGACAACCTTCAGCTTTATGCTACCGTCTCGAACGCTACCTATCTTTACAACGATGAAAACGTTACTTCGCTTTTTTATTACCGCGTTACAGTAAACAAACCCGACCCCTGTATCCCTGCAAGCGGCGGAAAAGAGCAGGGCGGCCCTTACAGCCAGTCGCTGTCGAATATTGACGAGAGCATTATCTCCGGCACGGTTAACGAAATATATGCAGATAACCGGGCTATGCGCGTTTAT
>JACQWN010000477.1 GCA_016209245.1 Bacteroidia bacterium | reverse complement strand
AAAATAATTGTTTTCAAAATATTTATAAACTTTCTGAAGAATCATAATGTTTTCATTAGCGCCTTTGGAAAGGAATAACTGATTATTAAGCAACCTTGCTTCGATGCTTTTTTTCTCGCCTTTTATTAAAGTTCCATAATCAATCGGTTTGCTTTTTGTCCTGATAAATATTTTCGTTTTCTGTCCCTTGGGATAAGAGTATAATTCTTCTTTGAATATTTGCAAACTTTTTAACTCAACAGAATAAATATATCTAATCTGTTCATCGTTTAAAAACTCGACTTCAAAGCGTACAGATTTATGATTGCTTTGAGTATCCAATAAAAATGGCTCAAACAGGCTAATTTTCTGTTCAATTTTCATATCAGTTGAAGAGAGGATAAAGTTGACAAATTGCTCAAATGCCCGCAGTAAATTACTTTTACCGGAGGCATTCGCACCATAAATCACAGCGGAACGCAAGAGGTTAATTTTGTCATTAGCTTTAAAGACGTTATCAGGCAATTCCTTAAATGCCTTGACCGGTAAAAGCGACAAAGTAGCTTTATTTTTAATTGACCGGTAGTTTGAAACGGAAAATGAGATTAGCATACAATTAAAATTAAGACGTATTTTGTAAAATAATTACAAAAATAATAATAATTTTTAATATGCAATAAAAAATAATTATTTTTTTTAAGCAGCAAGGGCTTCGTTCAGTTCGGCAATTATTTCATCCGTTTTCTCATTGAATAATTGCCACATTTTTCCAAGACCACCAATAGCATTGAAGGGGCTAAGTTCAAAATCTTCTTTCTCGATATGAAAACTACCTGCAATAAAATCTTTAATCATGCGAAGCCATTGCATCTGTTCTTCGGAGAACTTTTCGCCGGCGCCGGCATGCTTTTTAAATACCCAATCCTGAAAATTTTTATCCACGGTTTTATCATAAGCTATGAGTGAAATATCAATACCGCATACATGACGAATGAGCGAGACCAAAGCAATAAGTTCATTTTTCGGTGAAGCACCCGCTTGTCCGAGAAGTTCGTAAGAACGCCATACATTCAAAGGAGCCAGTATTGGTTTATCGGATTTTAATTTTTCAAAAACTTCTTTAAGCATTTGAAAAGTAAGTTCACGCCTTCGGAATGGCTGAGAATAAAAAATCTGAAGGGCCGTTATTTCGTCTTTATGTTCGGTGAGCCACGTTTTAAAATCATGTATAAGAGATTGTGCTTTTTCTTTGTTATCCTTATCCCATCCTGCATTGAGCAAATTGTCAGGATTGATAATATCAATAACCTGTTCGTGAGCTTTGCGAACGTTTTCGATGTAAGCATTCAAATCGCCGGTAAATGCTTCTGCGGCTTTCTCAATTAATGCAGAATGCTTTTTATTAATTTCGGATTGGATAACATCTGGCGCTTCGCCTCTATATTTGTCTTCGACTTTGCTTCTTATTTCCTCAAGTGTATCAGGATTGTAAGCATTAAGTAATTCTTTTGCGATCTGTGCAATTGATTTACCTCTCGCTTTATCAGCAAATATATTTTTTTCTTTTTGATTTAACTGTTTTTCCAGACGTAGCAAACGGTTTGCGATGGAGGAAAATAAATCTTCATCACGCACACCAACGGCAACTGCTCCAAGCAGGTCATTCAACGGGACTGATGGTTTCTTTTCCAGCGGTCTGCTATCGGTTTTGAGACTTTTGGTAACACCAATGGCATCAATAATAACAAAATGGTCTTTTGTGAATTTTGCACAAGGTGTAACTTTTTTTAAGTCATTTAGTGAAATGACACGGGTTCCGCGACCTTTCATCTGCTCAAAATAATTACGGCTTTTTACATCGCGCATAAATAAAAGACATTCGAGGGGTTTCACATCTGTGCCTGTTGCAATCATATCAACTGTTACAGCAATACGCGGGTAATATTCGTTCCGGAAAAGCGAAAGCGTACTCTTGGGATTATCAGCATTGTATGTAATTTTTTTACAAAACCGGTTTTCTTCTGCAAATTCTTCTCTTATAATTTGAATAATGTCGTCGGCATGCGAATCGGTTTTTGCAAATACGAGTGTTTTGGGCACTTCAAAACATCCGTCCTTATCAAAACGGTCTTTAAATATTTCAGGCAAACGTTTTTTAAAGGTTTGTATAATCAGGCGTATCTGGTTTGGATTTACGACTGAATCGTCAAGCTGTTTCGATGAATATTCCAAATCTTCATCTAATTGCTCCCATCGTTTTTTTCTTGAGAGTTTCTCCCTGTGGTCAACGTATTCGCCCTTCCATATTACAGCGCCTTTTTTAGAAATTTCTGTCTCAATAATAAAAACATCGTGTCCAACATTAACGCCGTCAATTACTGCCTGTTCATGAGTATATTCGCTTACGATATTCTGATCAAAAAAGCCGAAAGTACGATTGTCGGGTGTTGCGGTAAGCCCAATCAGGAATGCATCAAAATAATCGAGCACCTGTTTCCACAAATTATAAATGCTGCGGTGACATTCGTCAATAACTATAAAATCAAAAAACTCAACAGGAATTTTTTCATTATATACCACGGATACCGGTTCTTTAGAATGCCACTTTCTTTCATTCGGATTTATTTCTTCTGCACTTTCATCCAGTTCCGAATCTTTTAGAATAGAAAATAACCGTTGAATAGTGCTGATGCACACCTGACTGTCGGTGGCTATATAAGAAGATTTCAACCGCTGAACATTATAAAGTTCGGTGAATTTACGGTTATCATCGTTTGGCATATAAGCCATAAATTCCTGTTCTGCCTGTTCGCCAAGGTTTTTTGTGTCAACAAGGAATAGTATTCGTTGTGCTTTGGCAAATTTCAGCAAACGATAAATGAAAGTGATTGCTGCATAAGTTTTACCTGAGCCGGTTGCCATTTGGAGCAGTGCTTTCGGACGATTTTCCCTGAAAGAATTTTCAAGGTTATTAATAGCAGTAATCTGACAAGCCCTGAGGCCCTCTGTAAGTAAAGCAGGTATATTAAAGAAGCGTGTCCTGAGTGTCTTTTCCTCTTTGAGCCATTGAAGAAATGTAAACGGTTTATGAAAAGAAAAAATATTCCGTGAACGTGGCTTTGGGTCTCTATTATTTGTATATCTTATAATTTCACCAGTACTCTCATAGACAAATGGTAGAGGAGCATTATCCAGATATTTTAATTTTGCTGAAGCATATTCAGATGATTGGACTTCGGCAACTGTCAGGCGGTGCCCTTCTTCTTCACGTTTGGCTTCAATAACCCCGGCCGGCTTTTTATCAACGAATAAAATATAATCTGCCGGACCTGCATCAGTCGGATATTCTCTGATTGCAATTCCTAACCCTGCAGAAAGGTTTATTTTTGATTTATCCTGAATAATCCAGCCGCTCCGCTCTAAAGCGGAGTCAATTTTATCTCGCGCCTGCTGCTCCGGATTCTGATTCATAGGTTAATTTTTCAATCAATATTTGCAATTAATTTAATTTTATACTTTATTTCTTCTGGAAATTCATCCAAATCCTTTTCGTCAATAACACCATCAAGAAGCTGTCCGGCAATTATGAACAGATATTTTGAACCGGTCATATTGTCGTATCTCCGGGCAATATGTTTGTCAAAAGTAATAATTTTCTTATACAAAGTATGATAAGCAGTTCGATTGTCAATTGTGCTGTTTTTCCAATCATGCAAAACCGTATCAAAGTCGTATAGCCCATTTGCAAATTCGTTTTGCAATCCCTTTTCTATTATCTGACGGGCTATTTTTTTATCTTTTTTTGATAGTTCCATATTATTCAATTATTTTAGGGGGTTCGTAAATCATGTTAATATGGTTTGAAGTTAAGTTTTTCTAAATCGGATTTAGAAAGCGACTGAATTGTTTGTCTGATATCTTCACTTAGTTTTGGCATGATTGAATTGTGATAAGAATTGCAAACATACATAAAAATTTTTTATGCACGTTCTGCATAAAAATCGGAGCGAAATACTATCTTTGTAGGGTCATATTATTTGGCCCCGTAGCTCAACTGAACAGAGCATCAGACTTCGGATCTGAGGGTTGTGGGTTTGAATCCCGCCGGGGTCACAAATTGGAAATAGGGAAATTCCACACGCCATATACCTTATATCCGTATACCCTTATACCTTTTTTTATTTATGATTAAGGAAATCCATGCAAAATCTATATTGCGAAAGCATAAAAGAATTGATAGCTGGTTTGTTTCGCGTTACGGAATGAATATTTACAGGGGTTGCACGCATAACTGCGCTTATTGCGATGGAAGAGCGGAGGGTTATTATGTATCGGGAGAATTTGGACAAGATGTTGAGGTAAAAATAAATGCCATTGAATTACTGGAAAAAGAATTAGCTCCTTCCCGGAAAAAATCCCCTTTTGCGAAAGGCTTTGTCATGCTGGGTGGTGGAGTAAGCGATGGCTATCAACCAATAGAAAGCAAATACCAATTAATAACGGATACGCCGGAATTAATTGAGGACAGCATCTGTAAAGCGAAACAAGCAGGCATTGATTTTATTATCTTCAGCGGGATGATGCTCAAAGAAGGAAGGCAGAAAGAATATTTTTATAATGTACTTAATGACTATAATCCCGGTTTGAAATATAAATATGAAGCTATTTATCAGCCTTCAAAGTGGGGTAATGCAATTGAAGAATATTATTCTTCCATCACCGGTATTTTTTTCTCCTTAGCAAAAAAATATAACATGCCAGTAAGAATCCCGTTAAAACTCTTCAAAGACATTCTTGATGAAAACGATTTGGTTGTCGTATTGCTTGACCATATTGATTATATATTAAAAGTAAAAGGTGAAAAATCACCTTATGGATTTGCAGCCTGGTCTGTGTCCCATCTTAAAAGTCCTGTTTCAGAATTAAAAAATAACCTTACATCTCTCAAAGGAGTTGGTAAAGCTACTGAAAGAATAATTCTTGAGATTCTTGAAAGAGGAACTTGCGGGTATTATGAAAAATTATGCTGCCTTTAACTACTGGATTACCAAACCACTAGTTTTCTCCAGCCTTATTTATAATTATACTATAGTCAGCCCCTTCAAGCCTGTCGGTATTAAAAGACTTAATGGAATGAATTTTGATTTCAGGATTAATTCCTGCCAGAATTTTTGCATCGCTTTCCTTCATTATAAAAGCATAAGGGGAAACATTGTTGTACTTCTCATTTATTGATTCAAGCTCATAGTCTTCTTCAATTTTTGTAAAATATTCTGATAAATAAAACGGAAAACTTGGCGGTGTGCCTGTATTATTTGCAATAACTATCGTGCAATTGGTATCAGCTTTTTCTTTCAGAAACGAGGCAACACGTTTTGTGCTATCCTTTAGTTCATCTATAGATGGCAGGACAATGCACCATGCAAAAAAAGAAAGGATAAATCCATTAAATAAAAGAGTTTTAACAAATGTAGAAATATCCCTTCGCAATAGGAATATCATTGACACCGTTGCAATTATGATATAAAGAATACCTGTCAATATCAACAAATATGAATTTCTGAACTCAAGTATAAACGGTACAGTTATAAATGCACCTGCAAGGCAGATGACGAACAAATAATGAAAAACCGATATGATTTTAAAGCTGAGTTTTATAAGCATTTCAGGATTTAGCTCTTCTATTTGTTTTGAAATAAGAAATGCAATCGGAATATGCGCTGTAATAGCATAAGCCGGTAGCTTGCTTGGAAGCAGTTCATAAATCAGCCAACCTGATATGAACCACAAGCCGGCCAGCATAGATTCTTCAGTTAGCGCTCGACTTTGTCGGGTGTGCCCGGAGAGCGCTCGTCTGAAGACGAATGCAAACGGGGAGAATGCCTTTATAAATGCCTTTGGAAATAATATAAAAT
Organism: Bacteroidia bacterium; assembly: GCA_016209245.1. GTDB lineage: Bacteria > Bacteroidota > Bacteroidia > Bacteroidales > BM523 > JACQWN01. The sequence goes on along the minus strand of JACQWN010000477.1, from coordinate 5,838 downwards.
AAGGTAAAAAGAAAACAATAAATGAAAGCAGGTAATAACCGGGTGGTCCTGTTTGTCCAAGTACATAGCTGTTTACTCTTTTTAAAATATACCAATCGAGCAGCCATTTAATAAATTCACCGTTATCTTGCTTCCATGCTGCATATCCCTATAAAAATAAAGGGAGCATGGCGAGAGGAAGAAAAAACCAGGGATGAAAGATAATTAGATTTTTACGCTGTTGGTGAAAGATAAAAGCCAGCAGACCAAAAATACTTGTAAAAATAATAATTGGAGGACCTTTAGTAAGCAAGGCAAATGCAAAAGAGAGCCAGAAAATCGCTACCCATAATTTAGACCTGAATTTAAGAACATTCAATACACCAAATCCGCACAAGGTGCTAAAAAGAAGAAGTAATCCGTCGGTGAGTGCAATTTTTCCAAGTGCAGGGACAAGAAAAGATGTGCCAAGTACAACAATGGCATACAAAACTGAAATCGTTCCAAAAAATTTTCTGCCCTGAAAAAAAACGAGGAGATACACTCCAAATATAGCAAGGGATGAAGTTAACCTGAGTGCAAATTCATTAATTCCAAATAAGCTGAATGATGATGCGACCAGCCAGAAATGCAATGGCGGCTTACGGTGTATTTCCGACCACATAAAATCGGGGATGAGCCAATTTCCTGATTCGAGCATATTTTTTGCAAAACCTGCATAAGCGGCTTCGTCTTGATTCCAAAGACTGATCGACCAGTTACCTGCAAAAAGTATTATTAGCAGGTAAAGAAGTACTAACCAAGAATTTATTTTAAATATTCTCAAGTTTTATAAAATATTATCACAAAATTCAAATTCATAAAGAAATTTAAGTTTCAAAATCATCATTTGCTCTTTTCAAGCTCGTAACCTGAATAACGAAGAATTTCCTTATTTTTATCAGTGCTTATAACCCGTATTGTTTCATGCATTCCCCTTCCGAGTCCGAGAATTATTGCTTCATTGTCATTTAAAGGTTGAAGAATTGCGGTATAATTTTGATTGAAATATTGTGTTTTAAACTTTAAAAAACCATTTTCAATAATAAGTTTGGTATCTTTAAAATATTCTTTGTCATTTCCTTTATTAAGAAGGATATATTTTCCTGTCCTTTTTTTCCATTCTTCAGGAACATTGCGGACTTTCACTTTTTCGCCGACTGGCATCGTTTTTAATAGCAAAGCCCAATTACCATTCTGATTGATAAAATCAATCTCATCGTTACGAAAAGAAACAGGAAGCAGCTTGAATAATACTATTCTTGGTGAAAATGTTCCTTTTTCATTAGGATAAATCTGTACTTTAAAACGGTTGACTTTTGTTACCAGCTTATTGTTTTTGGCTCTTATATCGAGCAATCCGCCGGAAGTGACATATAATCCGGCAATAGAATCAAAGTTTATTCCTGAATGCCGGATTATAGATATCTTTTGGGGTTCAGGTTTATTAATTCCTGATTTATATTTCAAAGCAAGCTCAAGCATTTTGTTTGAAATGACAGAAGCTATTGCTGCCCCTGAAGATGTATTCGTTAAAACAACGGCGCCAAGCTTGTAATCAGTAAGCGTAGCAAGAGAGGCATGGAAAACATCAGTATCACCTCCGTGCCCGGCGAATTTCCCTGCATATTCCAGTTCCGGCTCGGTTAACCACCAGATAAGGCCAATCTTAAAACTTTTATCTAAAGGAATCCCCTGATTTTGCGGGGTCAGCATTTCCTGTAAAGTCAAGGGACTAATGATTTGTTTGCCATTAAATACTCCATCAGCAAACACCATCATTATAAATTTTGATAAATCGTCAACATTTGAAACCATAAGACCTGCCGGCATTTCTCTTATATCAGGATCTTCATATTGCTTGCCGTTTTTATACCCTTTTGAAAAAGATTCGTTAATAACAGGTGTGGAAGTAAAAGATGAATGTGTCATCTCAAGAGGTCGAAATAATGCACTATCAGCATATAACTCAAATGCTTTCCCGCTGATTTTTTCAATGAGATAACCAAGCAGTGATGCACCGATATTGGAATATGCAAAAATATAATTCGGCGGATAGGCGGTATATTCTTCATTCAGATGTTGAATAATCGTTGAATAATGCTCGGCATCATAGCTCATTAAACCTTTCAGAATGTCTCCCGGAAGACCTGAATGATGAATCATCAACATACGAGGTGTAATTTCCGGCGCTTCCGTAAAACGGGTTCGAATTGAAAATTTAGGTATATATTTTTTATATGCCGAATCAAGATTTATTACACTTTGTTCAACAAGCTGCATAACGGCTGTTGCTGTGAAAAGCTTGGAAATTGAACCGATGCGATAAACTGTCTCTTTAGTTGCAGGGATAAACTTTGCCTTATCTTCATATCCAAATCCTTTGGCCCAAACTATTTTATTATCGTCAACCAATGCTACACTCAAACCAACAACATTATAGCGTTTCATCAGCTTTGTTATCAGCTTTTCCATTTCCTGAACAAAAGGCCCGATGTATTGTTTTGAAGTATCGGGCTGGGAATAACCACCAAAAATTATAATATGTATCAGTAAAATAAAAAATACACGTTTCATAAGAACTTGCTATGTTTTTTTGTAACTTTTCAATATCCGTAAGTAATTGCAATAATAATAGAACACGGATGACGCGGATAATATGGATTTACACTGATAAAATTCGTGTTTATCAGTCAAATCCGTGTTATCGGTGTGCTATTTTTACCTGCAAGAATTGAGAACTTACATTTTTTTTAAATCAGATTTCTTTTTTCTTTTCTTTTTCTGCTCGTAACTGTGAATGCAATGTAAAATCTATAATCCGCCCTTTTTTAATTGCGTATATAACAAGAAGAATTCCGATCACAATAAAAGGCAAGCTTAAAATTTGTCCCATATTAATTGCCATCGAGTCTTCGAATTTGACCTGAACATCTTTTACGAATTCTATAAAGAAACGGAACGTAAACAATACTATAAGAAAAATTCCTGCAAGGTATCCTTCTTTTATGCTTCCTTTCATTTTATTATATAATAAATACATGAAAACAAACAATATAAAACAAAAAAGGGCTTCATAAATCTGAGATGGATGCCGAGTCGGCCATTGTTCAACAAGATATTTTAATTGTCCATGATCAATATTACATTCATTTGCCAGCTTGAATAGAGGTGTATCAGGCAGACCTTGGTTCACGCAAATAGACTGTTTTAAATTCAGAGCACAGGCGGTGGAAGCGCTGTCAAAATCCTCATTTAATCTCAGAAATTTGAAACCCCATGGCAAAGAAGTAATTCTTCCGATAATTTCAGAATTCATTAGATTGCCTATTCTGACAAAACCACCGGCAAGAGCGATAACAACGGCAAGTCTGTCGCATAATCCCATGTACGATAATTTATTTCTCCAGGCGAATAGTGCGATGGCAATGAATATTCCGGCTGCGCCGCCATGGCTGGCAAGCCCACCTTCCCAAACTTTTAATATTTTAACGGGATTACTGAGATAATATTCCGGTTCATAGAAAAAACAATGACCAAGTCTCAAGCCAAGAATGGTACCGATAATCATATAGAGAGAAAAATTATTAATTTTTTTTTCTGAAAAACCTTCCTTTGTGAGCATTTTTGAAAGCACTAGATAAGCAAGGTAAAAACCCGCAGCGAGAAGAAGACCATACCAGCGGATACCCCTGTCACCGATAGTGAAAATATCGGGGTCAACATTCCAATTAATAAAATTCATTAGCTATTCTTAAACAAGCTGGTATAGAAAAAAAAGAGATATAAAATTTAAGAAAAATGACAAATTTGAAAAACAAGAGAACCAAATTCCTGTTCAACACTATCGAAGAAGCAGTTGAGGAAATACGACAAGGTAACATAGTAATTGTCGTAGATGATGAAGACAGGGAAAATGAAGGGGATTTTATTACAGCAGCCGAAACCATAACACCTAAAATAGTTAATTTCATGACCAAGGAAGGCAGGGGGATTGTTTGTGCGGCTATACCTGAAGAACGTTGTGAGGAACTTGATTTACAATTAATGGTCGGTAAAAATACCGCATTACATGAAACTCCTTTTACAGTTTCAGTAGATTTGATAGGTCATAAATGCACAACAGGAGTTTCAGTCAACGACAGGGCAAAAACCATACGTGCCTTGGTTGATCCTGCGACAAAACCTGAGCATTTAGCCAGACCCGGTCATGTTTTTCCGTTGAAAGCAAGAAGGAATGGCGTCTTACGCAGGGCAGGTCATACTGAAGCATCAGTAGATTTGACACGCATGGCAGGACTATATCCCGGAGGCGCTCTGGTCGAAATAATGAACGATAACGGCACAATGGCAAGATTACCTAAATTGATGCGGATTGCAAAAAAATTAAATCTGAAAATAATTTCAATACAAAGTCTTATTGCTTACAGGTTAACCCAGGAAAGTTTAATCGAACAGGGAACCAAGGTTGCTTTACCGACACAATACGGAAATTTCGAGCTGGTTCCTTTCCGTCAGAAATCAAATAATCTTGAACATGTCGCTCTTATCAAAGGAAGATGGAGCAGAGAAGAACCTGTATTGGTGCGTGTTCATTCGTCGTGCATCACAGGTGATATCTTTGGCTCTTTGCGGTGTGACTGCGGCCCGCAACTACATAAAGCTATACAATTAATTGAAAAACAAGGCAAAGGCGTTTTATTATATATGAATCAGGAAGGCAGAGGTATCGGACTATTCCCTAAAATACAAGCTTACAGATTACAGGAATTAGGACGTGATACTGTAGAAGCCAATGTCGAGCTGGGCTATTTACCCGATGAACGAGATTATGGTGTCGGAGCTCAAATACTCAGGGCTTTAGGAATCGGAAAGATACGGCTTATTACAAATAACCCTGTAAAACGAGCCGGATTGGAAGGTTATGGTCTGCAAATAGTCGAAATAATTAAAGATGTTGTCAAGCCGAACAAACACAATTTAAAATATCTTAAGACAAAGCAGAATAAATTGGGACATTTTTTAGATATTATTAAAGATGATGAAGATGAATAAAATTAGATATTATTTTATCTTTGTTGTATCAGATTTTGTTCTAAAATTGTCAGGAATGTCAACTTTGATATCTTTCCTCACAGGTTCATTCAATCTCTCAACCTGACTTGATTTCTCTTCAGGTTTCGAAATATTCGCGTTGTCATTTCTGTATTCAGCAGGCGGACCTCCAGACTTTACAACAGGACCTCTAAATATTCTGCATGAAGGAATAAGAATAATAACCATTGTGCCAAGAAAAGCAATTAATAATTGCGTTTTATATCTAAAGAAAAACTTTTGAGAATTGATTGTTTTCATTAAAAGATAAATTAAGCAATTAAGAGATGACATCTATATGTTTCAACTAACAAGCAGTATAATATGCATGTTTTCAGTTAGACAGCAAATAGATTTTATCTCTACTAGCGAATGTTTTTGAAATACTGTCAATTTCCTGATTAAATATTTGTGTGTTATTTTCAGTAACATTATCGCAACGGTCTGGTATCCGTGTATGCAGATAGGCTGCTTTTGGCGGACCATAACAGGCTTCAAATAAGAATAATGCCCCGGTAATCCCTAATAATTTCAGGACACTTCTAAAAAATTTACTCTTAATTTGAGTAATCCGATTATAATTAAAGTAACCGTTCACGGTATTTAAATGATTGATTATAAACTAAATATAAATTGGAAAATAGAAAATTAAGCCACAGATTACACAGATTTTCACAAATTATTTTTTAATTGAATTTGTTAAATATCTGGTAATCAATCAAATCG
>JACQWN010000238.1:13039-13951 GCA_016209245.1 Bacteroidia bacterium | reverse complement strand
CAAATTATTTTTTAATTGAATTTGTTAAATATCTGGTAATCAATCAAATCGACATGAATAATATATTTTTAACCCCGTGAACGGTTACATAAAATTTTTCTCATCTTTGGGACGCAAAGTTACAAATTTAATTTTAATTTCGCGTCTCAGTTTCATACCAAACTTAGGGAATAGTTATTAGAACCCTACCCAGTTTGCAGGCACATTGCCAAAGCCCCACAAGCCAACGCTAAAACCAAAGCTTAGTCAAAGAGCCTGCAAAACCGACCCAATAAAGAAAAGAAATTTTTAAAAATGCCCCATCGCACAAGGAAAAAGAAAATGAAAGGCAGAAAAATTGAAATACAAACAGACGAGAAAAAAGCACGAAACGCTAACAGCGGGCTTATGCAAGCGGGCAGTAACGAGCAATTTGATAGTTTCGTTTTCCAATTTACCTTTGTAACGTGGGACACAGACGAGTTTCAAAATGCCCGCCTGACATAAGCCCGCCAAACGTTGTAGCCAATGCAATAAATAACTAAAAATTAACCACAATGAAAAAAACTTTAACCTTATGCCTTCTTCTGTTAGTTGCTTGCTCATTCGGACAAACAGCCCAGGATTATCTTGACAATGGAGTTGAGAAACAGAATGCAAAAAATTATAAAGGTGCTTTAAAGGATTACGAAAAAGCAATAAAACTAGATAAAAATTTTAAATATGCATACTATAATAGAGGATTGATTTTACAGGCAACTAATGATTTAAAAGGTGCTTTGAGCGATTTCAATAAGGTAATAGAATTGGATAACTCATATAATGATGCGTTTTATTGCAAAGCTACAGTACTTGTTAAGATGGAAAAATATGATGATGCTATACCAGTTTTAAATGAATTGATTAAAAGAGATGAAAAGTTTCCAAATGCAT